>NZ_MWJN01000260.1:0-1017 GCF_002027145.1 Microbispora sp. GKU 823
TAGGTCCTGTTTCTTGGATCACGTGCGGAGCCAGATCACCAGGGCTGCCACGGTCACGGTGCCGAGATAGATGTAAGCGCGCTTGTCGTAGCGGGTGGCCACAGCCCGGAAGTTCTTCAGCCGGTTGATCGCCCGCTCGACAACGTTGCGCTTCTTGTAGCGCTCTTTGTCGAACCCCGTCGGGCGTCCACCGGCCGAGCCGCGCCTGCGGCGATTGTCCCGCTGGTCACGAGGCTCGGGAATGGTGTGCGGGATCTTGCGCCGCCGCAGGTAGAAGCGGTTCGCGCGTGAGCTGTAGGCCTTGTCCGCGCTGACGCTGTCCGGCCGGCTGCGAGGACGGCCGGGCCCGAGCCGGGGCACTGAGATCTTCTCCAGCACGGCCTGGAACTGCGGGCTGTCGCCATGCTGCCCCGGGGTGAGCACCAACGACAGCGGCCGGCAACGGCCGTCGGCGGACAGGTGAATCTTTGTGGTGAGACCTCCGCGTGAACGCCCTAGACATTCACCTGCTGGACCACCTCCGCCAGGCGGGCGGACAAGCTCAGCAACGCCGGATCGCCCCGCTTTGTCCCGCCGCGCGCCCCCTTTGCCGCAGGGAGCGCAGGCGGAGGTGTTTTACGCGCTCCGGCCGCATGCTGATGAGCCCGAGCCGTGGTCGAGTCGACCGACACCTGCCAGTCGATCCTGCCCTCGGCATCCTGGACGGCCTGGACCTGCGCGAGCAGATGCGCCCAGGTTCCGTCAGCTGACCAGCGGCGATGCCGCTTGTACACCGTCAGCCACGGTCCGAAGCGTTCCGGCAGGTCCCGCCACGGCACTCCGGTCCGCGCCCGGTACAACACGCCGTTGATGACCGTGCGGTGGTCACTCCACCTGCCACCGCGTGCTCCCGCGGGTGGGAGCAACGGCTTCAGCCGCTCCCACTCCGCGTTGGTTAAGTCCCCTCGGCCTCCCACACCGACCAGGGTGGAAGCCACACCGTGATCACGTCAGGAAATCCGAGAAACAGGCCCTAGT
>NZ_MWJN01000261.1:0-1006 GCF_002027145.1 Microbispora sp. GKU 823
GGGCGGCGATCCACCCGAGATGTGTCTCCAGCACCTGGCCGACGTTCATCCGGCCGGGCACGCCCAGCGGGTTGAGGACGATGTCGACCGGCGTGCCGTCCTCCAGGAACGGCATGTCCTCCACCGGCAGGATCTTGGAGATGACGCCCTTGTTGCCGTGACGGCCGGCGAGCTTGTCCCCATCGGTGATCTTGCGCTTCTGCGCCACATACACGCGGACCAGCTCGTTGACACCCGGAGGAAGCTCGTCGCCCTCCTCACGGCTGAACACCCGAACGCCGATGACCTTGCCCGACTCACCGTGCGGCACCTTCAGCGAGGTGTCACGGACCTCACGCGCCTTCTCACCGAAGATCGCCCGCAGCAGCCGCTCCTCCGGCGTCAGCTCCGTCTCACCCTTCGGCGTGACCTTGCCGACCAGGATGTCCCCGGTCACCACCTCGGCGCCGATCCGGATGATGCCCCGCTCGTCCAGGTCGGCCAGAGCGTCCTCGGAGGCGTTCGGGATGTCCCGGGTGATCTCCTCGGGCCCCAGCTTGGTGTCGCGGGCGTCGACCTCGTGCTCCTCGATGTGAATCGACGACAGCACGTCGTCCTGCACCAGACGCTGGGACAGGATGATCGCGTCCTCGTAGTTGTGGCCCTCCCACGGCATGAACGCCACCAGCAGGTTCTTGCCCAGCGCCATCTCACCGTTGTCGGTGCACGGACCGTCGGCGACGACCTGACCCTGCTCGACCCGGTCGCCCTCGGCCACGATCGGCTTCTGGTTGAAGCAGGTGCCCTGGTTGGACCGCTTGAACTTCGCCACCCGGTACGTCGTCCGCGTGCCGTCGTCGTTCATCACGGTGATGTAGTCGGCTGAGACCTCCTCCACCACACCGGCCTTCTCGGCCGTGATCACGTCACCGGCGTCGGTCGCGGCACGGTACTCCATGCCGGTCCCGACCAGCGGCGCCTCGCTCTTCAGCAAAGGCACCGACTGACGCTGCATGTTCGAACCCAT
>NZ_MWJN01000262.1:0-1005 GCF_002027145.1 Microbispora sp. GKU 823
GAGAGGTCAGCTCTCGGAGGAGAAGGCGGCGTCGAAGGCGGCGTCGGGTGGGGTGATGGCGTTGAGCGAGCGGATGTAGGCGAGGGATTCCGGTGCGCCGTGCAGCCGGTCCATGCCCGCGTCCTCCCACTCGATGGAGATCGGGCCGTCGTAGCCGATGTGGTTGAGCGCGCGGAAGCACTCCTCCCACGGCACGTCGCCCCGGCCGGTGGACACGAAGTCCCAGCCGCGGCGGGGGTCGGCCCAGGCCAGGTGGGAGGCCAGGCGGCCGCGGCGGCCGTCGCGGGTGGCGACCCGGGCGTCCTTGCAGTCGACGTGGTAGATCCGGTCGGCGAAGTCGATGATGAAGTTCGCCGGGTCCAGGCCCTGCCACACCATGTGCGAGGGGTCCCAGTTCAGTCCGAAGGCCGGCCGGTGCCCGATGGCCTCCAGTGTCCGCACGGTGGTGTGGTAGTCGTAGGCGATCTCGCTGGGGTGCACCTCGTGGGCGAAGCGCACGCCGACCTCGTCGAAGACGTCGAGGATCGGGTTCCACCGGTCCGCGAAGTCCTGGTAGCCGGCCTCGATCATCGAGGGCGGCACCGGGGGGAACATGGCCAGGGTGTGCCAGATCGACGAGCCGGTGAAGCCGACGACGGTCGTGACGCCGAGTTTGGCCGCCGCGCGGGCGGTGTCCTTGATCTCCTCGGCGGCGCGGCGGCGTACGCCTTCGGGTTCGCCGTCGCCCCAGATGCGGGCGGGCAGGATGCCTTTGTGGCGTTCGTCGATGGGGTGGTCGCAGACGGCCTGGCCGACCAGGTGGTTGGAGATCGTCCATACCCCCAGGTTGTATTTGGCCAGGGTCTCCTTCTTGCGTTCGATGTAGGAGTCGTCGGCGAGGGCCTTGTCGACCTCGAAGTGGTCGCCCCAGCAGGCGATCTCCAGGCCGTCGTAGCCCCATTCCGAGGCCAGCCGGCAGACCTCCTCGAACGGCAGGTCCGCCCACTGCCCCGTGAACAACGTGAT
>NZ_MWJN01000027.1:0-91129 GCF_002027145.1 Microbispora sp. GKU 823
AGCCCGGCTCGGCGGCGGCCGCGGCCGCGCGCAGCACGAGCGTGGGGCGGTGGCGCGGGTTGGCGCCGCGGGCCAGCACGACCTCGCCGCCGTGCTCCACGACACCGTCGGCGAGCGGCTGCGGCCCCGGGGGGCGGGGCCGGTGAGCAGCCGGTCCACCGTCCGCCAGGTGGCGTCGAAGGCGTGGGAGATGGTCCGGCCCGCCTCGGCCAGGCGGCGCATCAGCGCCTCGGCGTCCAGCAGGCCCAGCGTTCCGGCGACCGCGTCCTGCTCCTGGAGCACCAGGCGGTCGGTGCCGCGCGCCGTGACGAGGTGCAGCCCGTGCCTGATGTCCAGCAGCAGCTCGTACGCCTCGCGCACCCGCGGGCCGGGGGCCGAGGCGACCCAGGCGGCGGCCACGGCCTGCATCGCCTGCACGTCGCGCAGCCCGCCCCTGGCGTCCTTGAGGTCGGGTTCGAGCAGGAAGGCCAGCTCGCCGCCGGACTCGGCGCGCTTGTCCGCCGACGCGCGCAGCTCGGCCAGCCTGCGCCGGGAGTCCGCCCGCCACTCGGCGAGCACGGCCTCCCGCACGGCCCTGGTCAGCTCGGGGTCCCCCACCACGTGCCGCGCCTGGATCAGGCCCAGCACGGCCTTGAGGTCCTCCCTGGCGACCTTCACCGCCTCGTCCACCGTACGAACCGAGTGGTCGAGGCCGATCCCGGAGTCCCAGATGGGGTACCAGATGCGGTCGGCGATCCTCGCCACGTCGTCGCGGCCGTTGTGCAGCAGGACCAGGTCGAGGTCGCTGCCCGGGGCGAGCTCGCTCCGCCCCAGGCTGCCGACCGCGACCAGGGCGACCCCGCTGATCCCGCTGGGGCCGATTCCGCTGTGCCCGATTCCAGTGGGGCCGGTCCCCGGAGAGGCGGCGGGGCCGCTCTCGTCGGGGAAGCCGCCCTTCCCTCCCGATCCCCCCTCCCGCGCGTACGGCCGGGTGGCCGCCGTGCGGAACAGATCGGTGAGCCATCTGTCGATGTCCGCGGCCCGGTCCTTGCGGGCCCCGGCGAACGAGCGCGCTTCCCCTCTCATCATCCGGTTACAGCGCCTCCGGCCCGCGCTCCCCGGTGCGGACCCGGACGACCGTGTCCACGGGGACCGACCAGACCTTGCCGTCGCCGATCTTGCCGGTCTGGGCCGCCTTGACGATGACGTCGATGACGTCCTCGGCGTCGTCCTCCTCAGCGAGGACCTCGACCCGGACCTTGGGCACCAGGTCGACCTGGTACTCGGCGCCGCGGTAGACCTCGGTGTGGCCGCGCTGGCGGCCGTAGCCGCTGGCCTCCGAGACCGTCATGCCCTTGATGCCGAACTGCTCCAGGGCGGCCTTCACGTCGTCCAGCTTGAACGGCTTGATGACTGCGGTGATGAGTTTCATGCGTCGACCTTCTTCGCAGGCGCGGGCACGGGCCCGTTGAGGGAGGCCACTCCCGAGGAGTGGACGGTGCCGAGGTCGTACCCGGTCTCGGCGTGGGTGGTGATGTCGATGCCGGTGACCTCGTTCTCCTGGTCGATCCGGAAGCCCATCGTCTTGTCGATGACCTTCCCGATCACGTACGCCATGATGAAGGAGTAGAGGCCGACCGCGACAGGGCCGAGGGCCTGCACGCCGAGCTGGGAGATCGGGCCGCCGTAGATGAGGCCCTCGTTCTGGCCGTCCGCGAAGGGGTAGCGGGCGATGATGCCGAGCGAGACCGCGCCGATCGCGCCGCCCACCAGGTGCACGCCGACCACGTCGAGCGAGTCGTCGAAGCCGAGGCGGTACTTCAGGCCCACCGCGTACGCGCAGACCGCGCCGGCGATGAGGCCGAGCACGAGCGCCGCCCACGGGTCGACGAAACCACAGGCGGGGGTGATGGCGACGAGGCCGGCGACCGCGCCCGAGGCGACGCCGAGGGTGGTGGAGTGGCCGTCGCGCAGCTTCTCCACGAGAATCCAGGCACCGGCGGCGGCGGCCGTGGCGACCTGGGTGTTCATGAACGCGAGACCGGCCGTGCCGTCGACGGCGAGCTCGGAGCCCGCGTTGAAGCCGAACCAGCCGAACCACAGGAGGCCCACGCCGAGCAGCACCAGGGTCAGGTTGTGCGGCCGCATCGGGTCCTTGCGCCACCCGGTCCGCTTGCCGAGCACCAGCGCGAGCGCGAGACCGGCGGCGCCCGCGTTCACGTGGACGACCGTGCCTCCGGCGAAGTCCTCGATGCCGAGGCCGGCCAGCCAGCCGCCGCCCCAGACCCAGTGGGCCACGGGGAAGTAGACGAGCGTCGCCCAGGCGAGGCCGAAGACGACCCACGCGCCGAACTTCGCCCGGTCGGCGATGGCGCCGCTGATGAGGGCCACGGTGATGATGGCGAAGGTGAGCTGGAAGGCCGAGAACACCAGGCTCGGCATACCGGTGCCGTCGTCCTTGGTGGCCGTGTCGATGAGGCTCTGCAGACCCAGGGCGTCCCCGCCGCCGATGAGCTTGTTGATGAAGTTGTCCCCGTCGCCGAAGGCGTCAAAGGCCAGCGAGTGGCCGTACAGCACCCAGGCGATGGTGACGGTGATGATGCTGACGAACGACATCATCATCATGTTCAGGACGCTCTTCGCCCTGGTCATGCCCCCGTAGAAGAACGCGAGCCCGGGGGTCATCAGCAGCACCAGAGCGGTGGCTGTGATCATCCAGGCGGTGGTGCCGGTATCGATCTTCACCGACGCGGCCCTCCTTACATTTGGCGTGTGGCCGGTTATCACTCCCTCAGTGCTTCGCTCGGGGTCACCATCGGCCGGCTGGCGCACTGACGTTGGCGACAGCGTGTTCTTCCGCCGTTTCAGCCCACGACCATGTGTGTTTCACATGTGTGAAACTCGCCACCACCGTGTTTCGGGCCGGTTTCGGACGTGCTTGGAACGACAAAACGCGCACCCCAAAGGAGTGCGCGTCGTCACGGCCGGGGTCACCGGCCACCGCTGGGAGCGCCGGTTACGCGGCGCTGGCCATCTTGCGCAGCCGCACCAGCGCGTCGCGCTCGATGCGCCGGGCGCGGTCACGGCCGATGCCGTAGCGCTCCCCCCACCTCGGTGAGGGTGTGCTCGCGGCCGTCCACCAGGCCGTACCGCCAGCGCAGCATCTCGCGGATCTGACCCTCAAGGCCGGTCAGCCACTGCTCCAGGCGCTCCTTCTCCAGCGTGGCCATGGCCTGCTGCTCGGGGTCCGCCCAGGTCTCGTCGGCGATCATGTCACCGAGCTCGGTCTCGTCCTCGTCGCCCACGCCGAGCTGGAGGGAGACCGGGTCGGAGGCCCAGCGGCGCAACTCCTGCACCCGCTCGATCGGCAGGTCGAGCACCTCGGCGAGGTCGGCGTCGGTCGGCTCGGCGTCGAACTCCGCCAGCATGTCCCTGCGCACCCGCATGAGCCGCGTCATCTGCTCGCCCGCGTGGGTGGGCAGCCGCACCGGCCGCGCCTGCTCGTGGATCGAGCGGCCCACCGACTGCCGGATCCACCAGGTGGCGTAGGTCGAGAACTTGTACCCCCGGCGGTAGTCGAACTTCTCCACGGCCCGGACCAGCCCGAGGTTGCCCTCCTGCACCAGGTCGATCAGCGGCATCCCCCGTCCGGAGTACTTCCTCGCGACCGCGACCACGAGACGCAGGTTGGCCTGGATGAACTCGTCCTTCGCCCGCCGCCCGGAGATCGCGATGCGCTCCAGCTCCTCGTCGGTCGCGTCCGCGATCTTCGGCTCGGGCCGCCCGCCGTCGAGCAACTGCTCGGCGAACAGCCCCGCCTCGATGCGCTTGGCCAGCTCGACCTCCTGCTCCGCGGTCAGCAACGGGACACGGCCGATCTCGGCCAGATACGTCCCCAGCAGATCCCGGTCAGAGACGTGCTGTTCCTGCGTCCGATTCCCCGTCGCCATCCGATGGCACCTCGTTCCGCCGCCGCGATATAGCAATATGTGAGCCGGTGAGCCGGACGTGTCCGCCCCGTCGGCACGGCCCCCGGCTTCCTGCTCCTGACCCGGTCAACGGCCGGTCCATGGCAAAGATTCCCCAAATGAATACGACCCTGGAATGGTTTCGTTTTCCTCCCCAAGGAGGATGCGAGGCCAGGAAAAAAGCCGATTACCCAGGTTGCGGGGGCCTAAACGAGGCGGCGCCCCCTCCGCCACACCTGCGCCACGAGCGGCACTCCCGGCCGGTACGCGAGGTGGACGTACGACGGCGCCTCCAGGATGACGAGGTCCGCGTGGGAGCCCGCGGACAGCGTGCCCACGTCGGTGCGCCGCAGCGCCCGCGCGCCGCCGCGGGTGGCCGCCCGCACGGCCTCCAGCGGCGTCATGCCCATCTCGCGTACGGCCAGCGCGACGCAGAACGGCATCGAGGTGGTGAACGAGGAGCCCGGGTTGCAGTCGGTCGCCAGGGCCACCGCGACGCCCGCGTCGAGCAGCCGCCGCGCGTCCGGATAGGGCGACCTGGTGGAGAACTCCGCGCCCGGCAGCAGGGTGGCGACGACCCCGCCGGCGGCGAGCGCGTCCACGTCGGCGTCGGTGAGATGCGTGCAGTGGTCGGCCGAGGCCGCCCCCATCTCGCAGGCCAGCCGCACGCCCGGCCCCGGTCCCAGCTGGTTGGCGTGGACCCTGAGCTGCAACCCGGCCTTGCGGCCCGCCGCGAGCACCTCCCTGCTGTGCTCCTCGCCGAACGCGCCGCGCTCGCAGAACACGTCCGCCCACTTGGCGTACGGCGCGCACGCCTCCAGCATGGGGCCGGTCACGAGCCGGACGTAGTCGTCGGCGGTCGTGTCCGGCGGGACGACGTGCGCCCCGAGGAACGTGGTCTCCTCGGTGAACTGGCAGGCGATCTCCAGGCTGCGGCGCTCGTCCTCCACGGTGAGGCCATAGCCGCTCTTGATCTCGAACGTCGTCGTGCCCTGCATGGTCATCTCCGAGACCAGCAGCGCGGTCGTGGTCACCAGCTCGGGGATGGTGGCCCGGCGGGTGGCGGCGACGGTCGAGCGGATGCCGCCCGCGGTGTAGGGCCGTCCGGCCATCCGCGCGGCGAACTCCTCGGTGCGGTCGCCGGCGAACACCAGGTGCGCGTGACTGTCCACGAATCCCGGGATGACGGCGCGCCCCTCCACGTCGACCCGCTCGTCGGCGGGCGGGGCGTCGGCTGAGCGGCCGATCCACCGGACCACGCCGTTCTCCGCGACCAGCGCCGCGTCCTCGATCTCCTCCCGCTCGGGGTCCGCCGTGTAAAGCAGTCCGATCCCCGTGAAAACGACTGATGTCATGCCGCTGGGCCCCACGTCTCCTGATCCTCGCCACCCCGTGAACGGCGCAAACCTCACCGCTGCAGCGGGGCGAGCGCCTCGCGCAGCAACGCGCCGATGTCGCCGAGCACGTGCCGCCCGTCCTCCACGATCCGCCGCCCGCCGGCGACCACCGAGTACACGTCCGCGGCGGTGGCGGCGAACACCACGGACTCCACCGCCGACGCCTTGGTCGCGCCTGCCGTACGGACCGAATCGAGCCGGACGGAGACGAGGTCGGCCCAGGCCCCGGGCACCAGGCACCCCGCGTCGGGGAAGCCAAGCGACGCCTGCCCGGCGGCGGTCGCGGCGTGCAGGAGCTGCGCGGCGGGCCAGTGCCCGCGCTCGCCCGTGACCAGCCGCTCGTCCAGCTCCACCGCCCTGGCCTCCTCGAACAGGTCGATCACGGCCTGGCTGTCGGTGCCGAGCGTGACGGGCGATCCGGCCTCCAGGAGCCTGCGGGCCGGGCCGACGCCGTCGGCGAGGTCGCGTTCGGTGGTGGGACACATGCACACGTGGGTGGTGGAGCCGCCGAGCAGCGCCACGTCCACGTCGGACAGGTGGGTGGCGTGGACCGCGGTCGAGCGCGGCCCCAGCGCGCCGTGGTCGTGCAGCACCTGCACGGGCGTGGCCGAGTAGGCCTCGACGCACGCCTCGTTCTCGGCCCGCTGTTCCGACACGTGAACGTGCAGCGGCCCGGTGTGCCGGTGGGCGAAGTCGACGACGACGTGCATCTGCTCGGGGGGCACCGCGCGCACGGGAGTGGATGGCCGCGCCGATCTCCACGTCCTCCTCGCCCTCGTGCGCCCGGGCGAGGTCGTCGGTCCTGGCCGCCCAGCGCTCGGCGTCTCCGTCGCCGAAGCGCAGTTGGGTGCCGGCGAGGGCGTCGCCGATGCCGCCGGTCAGATAGCAGGTGTCGAGCAGGGTGATGCGCAGCCCGGCCCGCCTGGCCGCCTCGACCAGCACGTGGCCCATCGCGTTCGGGTCCGCGTACGGCCTGCCCCCGGGGCCGTGGTGCAGGTAGTGGAACTCGGCCACGGTGGTGATCCCGGCGAGCGCCATCTCAGCGTAGGTCGCCGTGGCCAGGGCGAGGTAGCGGTCGGGGTCGAGCGCCTGGGCGACCGCGTACATCCGCTCGCGCCAGGTCCAGAAGCTGCCGCGCCCGGTCTGGGTGTGGCCGCGCAGCGCGCGGTGGAAGGCGTGCGAATGGCAGTTGGCCAGGCCGGGCAGGGTGAGCCCGGCCAGCCGTACGGCTCCCGGGGGAGGCGGCGCCTCGGGCCTGATCTCCACGATGCGGCGGCCCTCGACGCCGACGACCACGCTCTCGACGACCTCGCCGGGCGGCAGCCACGCCACCTCGCACCAGTAAGTCACGTGCACCGGTCCTCCAGGTGGGCGGCGTGGCGGTGATGCCACTGTAGTGAACGTCCGTCCCCCGTGCCTCGTCCGGCCGTCAGCGGGTCGGTCCCGCGGCGGCCGTACGGTGATCTCGGTGACGTGGGCGTCGGGCGTGGCCGTCAGCGCGGCCACCACGGCCCGCGCCACCGATTCCGGCTCCAGGTATCTTCCCGGCTCGTACGGCCCTCCCTCCTGGATGCGGATGCCTCTTTGCATGTCGGTGCCCACCCGTCCGGGGAAGATCGCGGTGACCCGGACGCCGTTCGGGTGCTCCTCCTCGCGCAGCGTGTCGCCGAACGCGCGCAGGGCGAACTTGCTGGCGGCGTAGGCGCCCCAATTGGCGTTGGCCCGCTGCCCGGAGCCTGAGTTGATCAGCACGACGTGCCCGCGGGCCGCCCGCAGCGCGGGCAGCAGCAGCCGGGTCAGCTCGGCGACCGCGATGACGTTGACCTCCATCAGCCGCCGCCACTCGCCGGCGGGGGTGTCGGCGAGTGGCCCGACACTGGCGACGCCCGCGCTGTGGACCAGCAGGTCGAGCCGGTCGATCCCCTCCACGTCGGCGGGGGTGAGCTCGGTGAGCTCCACCGCCCAGGGGCGGGCCGCCGGCAGCTCGGCGCACAACGCGTCGAGCGCGGTGCCGTCCCGGCCGCCCAGGAAGAGTTCGTAGGTGGGAGCGAGGGCACGGGCGATCGCCGCCCCCACGCCCCGCGAGGCGCCGGTGATCAGAGCCGTGGGTCGCATGGACCTCACGATAGGCCGTCCGGTGGATCTTGCGCGCACCTCACCGCCGCGGGCGCGGTGTCTCGTGATCGTCGTTCACGGTTGACCACTGGGCCAACACGCCTTCGGCTCGATCTACCACGCGCTGGGGAAGATGGCCCAGGAAGGCCTGCTGGAGGTGGTCGGCGACAGCGGATCCCCCGGTGGCGGCGCGCGCGGGCGCACGGTCTACGCCATCACGCCCGAGGGACGGGCCGAGTTCGACCGGCGGCTGCGCGAGCACTGGTCGGAGATCATGCCGATCGTCGACCCGTTCCAGGTCGCGCTGCGAGGAGCCGAAATGATCATTGAAGCGCGAGGATTACGCAAGACCTACCGCCCGCGTGGCAGGCGGGCGGCCGAGCCGGTGGAGGCCGTGCGGGGGATCGACCTCAACGTCGCCGAGGGCGAGATCTTCGGCGTGCTCGGCCCCAACGGCGCCGGGAAGACCACGACGATCCGCATGCTTGCGACGCTGGTCGCGCCCACGGGCGGCACCGCGACGGTGGCCGGGCACGACCTGCCGGCCTCCCCCGAGCAGGTGCGCGCCGCATCGGGTACGTCGGCCAGGCCGGTGGCGTGGACGAGAACAACACGGCCAGGGCCGGCCTCCTGCTCGCCGCGCGGGTCAACGGCCTGACGGCGGCCGCGGCCGCCGCCCGCGCCGGCGAGGTGCTCGCGCGTTCGACCTGGCGGGCCTGGCCGACCGCCCGGCCCGCACGTTGTCGGGCGGCCAGAAGCGGCGTGTCGCGATCGCGCTCGGCCTGGTCCACCGGCCGCCGCTGCTGTTCCTCGACGAGCCGACGACCGGCCTCGACCCGCAGAACCGGGCCAACCTGTGGGACCAGATCAGGGCGCTGCGCGACGGCGGGACGAGCGTCCTGCTCAGCACCCACTACCTGGACGGCCTGCCGTACGCGCGGGAGGTCAGGGCCGACGGCGACCTGCTGCGCGTCTACCTGGACGACGGCGAGCGGGCGCTGCCGCACCTGCTGTCCACGCTCACCGAGCACGGCCTGGCCCTGGAGTCGGTCGCGCTCGACCGGGCCACGCTCGACGACGTCTTCCTGCGCAAGACCGGCCGCTCACTCCGCGACGCCGCCTGAGCCCTCCTCAGAAAGGCGGAACCATGCTGAAACACACCGGCCTGTTCCTGGCCTACGAGTTGCGCAACACCGCACGCAACCCGGTCTGGCCGCTGTTCGGCCTTCTCCAGCCCGTCCTCTACCTGCTGCTGTTCGCCCCGCTGCTGGCCAACACCATGCCCGGCGTGCCGGACGAGCGGACGCTCGCCATGTTCACCCCCGGCGTGATGGTGATGATCGCGCTGTTCGGCTCGCTGTGGCGCTGCTCATGGGCATGCGGCCCAGCCTGCCGGGTGTCGCCCTGATGCTCCTGCTCATGGCCCTGACCGGCCTGTTCGCCTCCGGCCTTTCGTACGGCCTGGCCCTGGCCGTACGGGACGAGAACGGCATGTCGCAGATCCTGCAGTTCTTCGCACTGCCGCTGATCCTGTTCACCGGCATCCTGCTGCCGATGTCACTCGCCCCGCAGTGGATGCGGACCGTGGCCCAGGTCAACCCGCTCTACCACGCGGTCGAGGCCGGGCGGGCGCTGTTCGCCGGCCACCTCGCAGGTGGCCACGTGGCGCTCGCCTTCGTCCTGGTGGCGGTGCTGGCGGTGCCCGCTCTGGCCTGGTCGGTCCGCTCCATGCGCCACCTCGCCGACTGACTGCCATCAGCAAGATCGATTACATGAGAGGTAAGCGGCGGGGCGCCCGGCCTGACCGGCCGGGCGCCCCGCCTCCGGCCCGGGTCACCGGACGCGCCCGCACGCGCGTTGGCTCCGGCAACCGGGCGGTGGTGAAGGAGAGGTTACGCACCAGCGACGTTCCCGGTTCCCGGTCGAAAGAAGCTGTGGCCCGGTGTAAGGGCTGCTCACGGCTTCGCCATCGGCGTCTGCGGAGATCGCGGGCCCGCCGGTCAGGACGAGACGAGGAACTGCGTGGCGGCGAGCTCGCGGTAGAGCTCGTCGGCCGCGACCAGCTCGTCGTGGGTGCCCCAGGCCCGCACACGGCCGGCCTCCATCACCACGATCCGGTCGGCCCCGGTCACGGTGGACAGGCGGTGGGCGATCACCAGGACCGTCGTCTCGCGCGCCACCTCCGCCACCACCTCCCGCAGCCGCATCTCGTTGACCGCGTCGAGCTGGGAGGTCGCCTCGTCGAGCAGCAGCAGCCTGGGCCTGCGCAGCACGCCCTGGCGATGGCCACCCGCTGCCGCTCGCCGCCCGACAGCAGGATGCCGCGATGGCCCACGGGCGTCTCCAGTCCCTCCGGCAGCCGCTCGACCAGGTCGTCGAGCCGCGTACGGGCGAGGGCCCGGGTGATCTCCTCGTCGGTCGTCCCGGGCGCGCCGAAGACGAGGTTCTCCCGCAACGTGCCCGCGAGTACGGGCGCGTCCTGCTCGACGTACCCGAGCATGGCCCGCAGCTCGCCGAGCGGCCAGTCGCGGATGTCCCGCCCGCCGACCGTGATCGTCCCCTCCTGCGGCTCGTAGAACCGCTCGATGAGGCCGAACACCGTCGACTTGCCCGCCCCCGAGGGGCCGACCAGCGCGGTCATGCCGCCGGCCGGCACCTCGAACGTCACGTCGTGGTGGACCACCGGCCGGTCGTCGCCGTAGCGGAAGACGACCCCGGAGAAGGTCACCCCGACGGGCTCGCCGCCCGCCCGTACGACGGGTTCGGCGGCGGGCTCATTGCGCAGCGTGGTGATCTCCTGGATCCGGGTCACCGCGGCCAGGCCGTTCTGGATCTGGGTGAGGCTCTGGATGATCTGGCCGATCGGGGAGACCAGATAGAACAGGTACAGCAGGAAGGCGATCAGGGCGGAGATCTCCATCTCCCCCGACGCGACCCGCGCGCCGCCCACCCCCAGCACCGCGAGGAACGCGAGCTGGACCGACATCCAGGCGCCGATCCCGGCCAGCGAGGTCCACGCGGCGGCGGCCACGCCACGGTCGCGCGCCTCGACGGCCGCCGCGCCCACCACCGCGGTCTCCCGCGCCTCCGCACCGCTGGCCTTGACCGTACGGAACGCCTGGAGGGCGCGGTCGAGCACCGAGCTCATCTCGCCGAGCGCCACCTGCGCCTGGAGCGAGGCCCGCCGGATGCGCGGCGCGATGGCCACGCCCATGAGGGCGACCAGGCCCACGACGGCGAGCGTCACCCCGAGCAGCAGGCCGTCCATGATCGCCATCATCACCGCGGCGCCGAGGAACATGAAGACCGCCCCGACCAGGGACGCGAGCGCGTCCGTGCACACGGCCCGCAGCAGGGTGGTGTCGGAGCTGACCCGCGACAGCAGGTCGCCGGGCTTGAGCCGGTCCACGTCGGAGACCGTGAGCCGCAGGATGCGATCCACCAGGCCACGGCGCGAGTCGAGCACGATCGTCTCGCCCATCCGCTCCAGCAGGAACCGCCCGGCCGCCGAGATCAGCGCACCGGCCAGGACCGCGGCCGACAGCCCGATGACCGGGCCCGCCAGCGCGCCGCCCGCGCCGAACGCGTCGATCACCCGCTTGGCCATGACCGGCATGGCGAGCCCGGCGAGGCTGCCGACGAGGCTGAGCAGGCCGCCCGCCAGGAGCACCCGCCGGTGGGGGCGCACCTGGTCGAGCAGCAGCCGCCAGGAGGCGCGCTCCCCCAGGGACGCCTTCGGCCGCGGCGCGGGCCGCCCTCCGTCAGGGCCGTCGCCGTCCGTCCCCATGGAGCCCCCTTCACGCGCACCCGGCGTGCGATCTTCCGGAGACCCTAAATCACCGGAAACGCCGGTGCGCGCGGGGAATCCGCGTCCTGGATCAGTCCACGTCGGGGACGTCGAGGTCGAACTCGGCGTCGCCGTCGTCGACGCGGCGCAGCTTGATGTCCTCCGCCCAGGCGTACGCGAAGCGGCGCACCGCGGCGACGCCCTCCTCGTCCAGGCCGCCGAACGCCTCGTCGGCCAGCAGGTCGACGGTCTCCAGCCGCTCGACCAGGTCCTCCACCCGCCACTCGTCGTCGTAGCGCGCGCCGAGCTGTTCGAGCAGGCGGAAGGAGTACAGACCGGACACCGAGGCCACGTCGGCGAAGTCGCGCGGCAGGCCCCGGTCCTGCAGGGCGCGGACCTTGAGGCCCACGGCGTCGTCCAGGCCGAGCACCCGGCAGGGGCCGATGTCGGCGGGGTGGTCGCGCAGCGGCTCGCGGAGCAGGGCGACCTCGCACGACTGGCCGGTGATCTCGTCGCCGACGACGACGCGGCCGATGCGGGGCCCGGCCTCGCACACCTCGGCCGACAGGCCGGTGCTCCCGAACGCCTCCACCAGCGCCGCGCCGATCTCCGCCAGCGGGGCCTCGCCGCCGGTGGCGAAGGTGAGGTCGTCGACGGGACGCGAGGTACAGCCGTGCGCCAGCAGCGCGTAGCCGCCGGCGAGCAGCAGGCCGTACTGGTCGAGGACGGGCCGCGCGTCCTCGATGAGGCGCAGGTGGAACGGCGGCGCCGGGAAGGCGGAAGACGCGGTCACCACCTCAGTATCGCCCGCGCACCCACCGTGATGATCCCTCATCCCGGCACTCCGTAGAGCAGGCGGATCTCGCGGGTGGTGTCCATGATCGCGTACCAGGTGAGGCACAGGTCGGCCTCGGCCTCCTCACCGCGTGCCTCCGCCGCCATCAGCCGATCCCCTGTCAGCAGCGCCGCCTCCCGTTTGAGTTGTGCCGCCATCCGCTGGAACACGAACCGCTCGCGAGACTCCATTGCCGCCCCTCCCGCCCCCCCAACAGCTCTTACATAGCCTGAAATACCCACAGAACCGGCCGAAATGCTCACCGGGCGATCAGCACACGTCCCGGTAGAGCGTCCCGGGCAGATAGCGGGCCCATTCCTGCCTGGTCAGGGTCCGTCCGGCCCGCGCGCACACCTGCCGCGCCACGAGCTCCCCGTCCACGGGCAGCTCGAACAGCTCCCCGCTCTGGTCGGCGACGTACAGGCGGGTGCCGTCGGCACTGAACGCCAAGCTCAGGCCGAGGTCGGCGAGCAGCGGGACGGCCCCGCCCAGCCGCCGCCCGGCGCGCACGTCCCACAACTGCACGGTCCCGCCCTCGCTCACCGTGGCGAGGACGTCTCCCCGGGGGGAGAAGGCCAGCGCGTCGATCTGCTCCATCGTCCCGTGCAGCGCCGGCGGCACCGGGGACGGGCCCTTGGCGTCCCAGAGAAAGATCCGGCCCGTCATGCCGCCGACGGCGATCCTGTCGCCGTCGGGGCTGACCGCGAAGGACTGCGAGGGCATGAACGCGCCTCCCCGCTGCCGCCCGGTGACCGCGTCCAGGATCCGCCCGTCGCCGCAGACGATCGTCCGGCCGCCGGCCCCGAAGGCGATGCTGCCGGTCTGCCGGTCGAGCGGGACGTCCCTGACCAGGCGGCCGCTGCGCGCGTCCCACTCGAGCAGGCGGTCTCCCCGCGTCCTGGAGCCGTTGCCCGCCCGCGTGAGCGTGGCCGCGAAGAGCGCGCCGTCCGGGCTGAAGGCGTGGCCGTCCACCATCAGGCCGCGCGGCACCCGGTAGTCCCACAGCGGTCTGCGCCCGGCGACGTCCCAGGCGCGCAGCCGGTCGAGGGTGACGTCGCTGATCACCATGGTCCGGCTCGTACGGTCGAAGACCGGGTCGCCCCAGTCGGCCGTTCCCGGCAGCGACCCGGCCGGTCTCCGGCGGGACACGTCCCACAGCCGCAGGGGGCCGGACTCCTCCGGTTCCGTCGCCATCCAGCGGCCGTCGGGGCTCAGCCACGAGCGGAAGAACCGGCCCGGCAGACGGGCGACCCGGCCCGCGGCCGGATGTCCACGCTGACCACGGCCTCCTCCAGGAGGTAGCGCAGGGTGTGCCCGTCGGGGTCGAGGCGGACGTCCACCACGTCGTCCTCGGCCCGGTAGCCGAACACCTGCCGGTGGTCGCGCACCCGCCAGACCCTGATGGACCGGTCGGCGAACCCCGCAAGGTAGCGCCCGTCCGCGCTGAACCTCAGGCCGGCGTCGATGGCGTTGGCGGGCTCGTTGGCCCCGCTCTCGGCCCAGGGCCAGTCGTCCCCCGCCTCGGTGACCCGCCGCCCCGTCGTGGCCGAGACGAGGGTGATCTGCCGGCCCCCGCAGGCCATCAGCGCGCCGTCCCGGCTGAAGGCGACGGCCCCCAGCTTCCCGGGGCAGACTCCCCGGAATCTCGGGTCGCGCTCCTGCCCGGGCATCCGCCGCACGTCCAGCGTGCCGGTCAGCGGGTCCAGCAGCGCGGCGAACCGTCCCGAGCGCGGCACTGCCGGCAGGTCGCCGGGCCAGCCGCTCCCCTCCTCCCGGCCCTGCGTCCGGCCGTACGTCCGGCCGTTCGCGAGGTCCCAGACGAAGCCGTTCAGGTCCTCCAGCACGACGACCTTCGACTCGTCGTCCGCGAACTCGATCTCCCCGTCGGACCTCGCGCCGGGCACGGCGAGTTGAGCGCGAATCCTGCCGGTTCCCAGATCCCACACCATCGCCCTGGCCGTGGTGATCACCGCGACGGACCGGCCGCTCGGGCTGAGCGCCACGCCGAGCAGAGGCTCCGAGCGCGGGCCGGGCAGCGGGATCCGCCGCACCAGACGCCGGTTCCGCACGTCGTACAGGCGGATCTCGTCGTCCGAGACCGTGACGACTGTACGCCCGTCCCGGCTCAGCGCCCGCAGCCCGCCGCCCGGTGGGCGGAAGGCGGCGACCTCCGGCTGCTCGTACGCGGCCATCAGGCTGGAGCGGGCCTCGGAGCCGCCGTCGAGGCGCCAGGCGGCGACGCTCAGCAGCATGGCGGCGGTGGGGTCGGTGGTCCGCAGGGTCCCGGCGCGCAGCGCCGCCTCCCGGCCGTTGGCCCGGTCGCGCTGGGCGGAGATCTGGTCGCGCTGCTCGGCGATCCGGCTGCCCTGGTAGGCCGCGAGACCGCCGCCCGCCAGGGAGAGCGCGAGCAGTACGGCCAGGGCCGCGGTGAGCAGGCGGCGGCGGTGGGCCCGCCGGCGGGTCAGCGCGGCGGACGCGTCGAGGAACTCGCGTTCCAGCGCGTTGAGGGCGAGACGCCGGCGGCCGGTGGCCGCCCAGCCCACGGCCGCGTCCAGGCGGCCGCCCTGCAGCAGGTCGGCCTGGCGGCGGCCGCCCGCCGCCCACTGCCGCGCCCGCAGGCGGATCTCCGCATGGACGGGCAGGCCGTCCCACTCGTCGCTCAGCCAGGCCCGCAGCCTCGGCCAGGCACGCAGCAGCGCCGGGCGGGCCAGGCCCACCTCACCGTCGGTGCGCGACAGCACATAGGCGAACATCCGCAGCACCTCACCCGACCCGGGCGGCAACTCGTCCTCACCGGCCCTGCGGGTGGTCAGCTCGCCCTCCGGGCCCACCGCGACCAGCCGCAGGAACACCTGCGGCACCAGGTCCCGCCCGGCCGGGCCGAGCGCGTCGTAGGCGTCCTCGGCGAGCACCCCCAGCGCGGGATCGGGCTCGCCCTCCGCATGCACCGCCCGCGCCGCCCGGCTGCCCTCCGCCAGCAGCCGCCCCGTGTCCACCGGGGAACCTCCGCTGATCAGCGCCATCAGCAGGTCCCGGGCGGACGGCCGGGCCGCCGGGTCCTTCACCAGGGCCGCCCCGACCAGCGGCCGCAGCGACGCCGGCAGCACCGACAGGTCCGGGTCGGCCGACAGCACGCGATGCATCACCCCGCCCAGGCTCTCCGCCCGGAACGGATCCTCCCCCGTCGCGGCGAACAGCACGATCCCGCCCCAGGCGAACACATCCGCCGCAGGGCCCGCCCGCTGCCCGGTGAACACCTCCGGCGCCATGTACGTCGGCGTTCCGGCCACCAGGCCGGTGCTGGTCAGCGACATCTCCAGGGTCCTGGCCACACCGAAATCGATCACACGGGGACCGTCCGGGCCGAGCAGCACGTTGTCGGGCTTGAGGTCGCGGTGAACGACGCCCGCGTCGTGGATGGCGGTCAGCGCCGTGGCGATCGCGGTCGCCAGCCGGTGCAAGCCGTCCCCGGCGAAGACCTGACCCTCCTGCACGGCCCGGCGCAGGCTCCGCCCCTCGACGTACTCGCTGACGATGTACGGCCTGGGCCCGTCCAGCTCGGCGGCGATGACCGGCGCCGTGCAGAACGACGCCACCCGCCGCGCGGCGGCGGCCTCCCGGCCGAACCGCTCCCGCAGCTCGGGATCCGCCGCGGCGTCGCCGTGCAGCACCTTGACCGCCACCCGGCGGCCCCGGCCGTCGTACGCCTCGTACACCACACCCTGACCGCCGGAGCCGAGCCGCCCCGACAGCCAGTAGTCCCCCAGCCGCTCCGGATCCTCGGGCAGCAGCGTCCCCGCCATCGATCACCCCTCCGCCGGGATTGGACGCGGGCGGGGACGATCAGGTTCAGGGTGGGTTCTCGGCGGGCTTTGGTTCTCAGCGAGCACGGGGCCGGCCCGACCGCCAGCGGCGTCCGGTGTGGTCCGCCCCCGGCCGGGGACGGGGGGACACGACCCGCCGCCGGTGGTGCCGGGCGGGCAGCGCGGGCGCGGGCAGGTCGTGGCGGCCGGAGACGAACTCCTGCACCGCGATCTTCGCCCGGATGACCGGGCGGCGCCAGCGCTCCTCCCGGTGGATCGCCTTGGCCATCAGGCGCGGCCGGGGCCGCCTCGCCCGCTCCGAGTAGCACCAGCGGGCCCAGGGCGAGCCGGGACGGGCCACCCGCACCGCCCCCACGTACAGCAGCGGCGGAACGAACAGCCCCAGCAGACCGCTCCAGATCTTCCCCTTGAGCAGGGTGATCATGGCGAAGACGAGGTTGACGAAGAGGAACGCGGGAGCCGTCCAGTGGCCTCCGCCGTCCGCGCCGTTCCAGGTGAGCGGGCGCAGCCCGAGCAGCAGCAGGCCGGTGGCCGCGATCGCCACGAAGACCGCGTCCACGGAGGTGCGGCCCTCCTCCTGCCAGTAGACGTCGCGCAGGTGCAGGATCAGCGCGAACTCGTCGAGCACGAGGGCGGCGCCCACGCCGAACACGGCGGAGGAGAAGGAATACCACCCCGCGGACACGTCCGACAGGACCAGCCCGGCGACCCCGCCGAGCAGCGTGAGCACCACGCCGAACACCACGTGATGGATGTGCATCTCGCCCATGCTCACGTTGCCGAGCCACCGCACCCGCGCCCTGATCAGCCGTACGTTCATCCGCGTGAAGACGAACGCCGTGATCAGCGCGACGAAGAAGCAGAACAGCGGCAGACGGTGCGCCTCGATGATGCGTTCGTGAAACCAGTCGGTCATCAAGCGATCCCCCGGCCTCCGATGCTACGGCGCGGCGGGAGTGGTCAGGCGAGAAAGCCGCGCAGCAGGGCCGCCGTGCCCTCCAGGTGCTCGGCCACCGCCCGTTCGGCCGCCTCGGGGTCGCCGTCCAGGATCGCGGCGGCGATGGCGGCGTGCTGGACGGCCGCGTGCTCGATGTTGGGCCGCAGCACGGGGATCGCGTTGAGCAGGTCGGTGACCCGCAGCCGGGCGTCGGCGCAGGCGGCGGCCAGCAGCGGCGAGCCGCTCAGCTCCGCGATCGCGAGGTGGAACGCGATGTCCATCCGGCGGTAGTCGGCCGGCGCCGCGTCGTTCACCCCGGCCAGCCGGGCGGCCAGCGTCTCCCGCTGCCGCGGGGTCAGCTCGGTGGTCGCGAGCACCCGGGCCGCCCCGCACTCGACGGCCATCCGGAACGTCAGCGCGTCCTCGAGATCGTCTTCGCCCATGCGGGTGACGGCCCTGCGCAGGTCGCCCTTGCGCGGGCTCGGCGGACGGTAGACGACGAAGGCGCCGCCGTACCGGCCGCGCCGTACGTCGAGGTAGCCGGCCTCCTGCAGGGCGCGGATCGCCTCGCGCAGCGTGACCCTGCTGATCCCGAGCCGGGTGGCCAGCTCGCGCTCCGGCGGCAGCTTCTCGCCGTGCGGGACGACGCCGAGCTTGATGGCCTGGAGCAGGCGCTCGACGGTCTCCTCGAACGCGTTGCCCGCCCGCACCGGCCGCAGCAGCGACACCGCGCCGGTGATCCCCACGGCCGCGTCCCGCGACGCGGGCGCGGCCGGAGTCCGGGGGCCGGAGACGGACGCCTCCGCCGGCGTGATCTCCATGCGCATCGTCCCTCCACCCGTCACCGCGGGCCCCCCGTCCCTGTGATCGAGGTTAAACCCCCCGGACATTGTTGACGACGAGGGGAACATGGTGCTTGCATGCCCTCAATGGTCTGATTCCAGACTTTTGGACGGGAGGCACCGTGCTCAGCGTGGAGCGACTCCGCGATGACGTCGAAGCGGGCCGCGTGGACACGGTCCTGCTCGCGGTCACCGACATGCAGGGACGGTTGCAGGGCAAGCGGCTGTCGGCGCGGTACTTCCTCGAGGAGGTGCTGGACCACGCCGCCGAGGGCTGCAACTACCTGCTCGCGGTGGACGTCGACATGAACACCGTGGGCGGCTACGCCATGTCGTCCTGGGAGCGCGGCTACGGCGACTTCGTCATGCGGCCCGACCTGTCGACGCTGCGCCGGGTGCCCTGGCACGAGGGCACCGTGCTGCTGCTGGCCGACCTGGTGTGGGAGGACGGCGCGGACGTCGTGGCCTCCCCCCGGCAGATCCTGCGCCGCCAGCTCGCCCGGCTCGCCGACCGCGGCTGGACCGCGTACGTCGGCACCGAGCTGGAGTTCGTCGTCTACGACGACAGCTACGAGCAGGCCTGGCAGCGGGGCTACCGCGACATGACCCCGGTCAACCTCTACAACGTCGACTACTCGCTGCTCGGCACCTCCCGCATCGAGCCGCTGCTGCGAAAGATCAGGCTCGGCATGGAGGGCGCCGGGTTGTACGTCGAGTCCGCCAAGGGCGAGTGCAACCTCGGCCAGCACGAGATCGCCTTCCGGTACGCCGACGCGCTGACCACCTGCGACAACCACGTGTTCTACAAGAACGGCGCCAAGGAGATCGCCGCCCAGGAGGGCAAGTCGATCACGTTCATGGCCAAGCCGAACCAGCGCGAGGGCAACTCCTGCCACATCCACATCTCGCTGCGCGACGCCGACGGCACCCCCGTGATGGCGGGCGGCGAGCCGTACGGGCTGTCGGAGACCGGGCGCCGTTTCGTCGCCGGGCAGCTCGCGGCGATGCGGGAGCTGACCCTGCTCTACGCGCCCAACGTCAACTCCTACAAGCGGTACGTGCCCGGCAGCTTCGCCCCCACCGCTGTGAAGTGGGGTGTGGACAACCGCACCTGCTCGCTGCGGCTGGTGGGCCACGGCCCGTCCCTGCGGATCGAGAACCGGGTGCCGGGCGGCGACGTCAATCCGTACCTCGCGGTCGCGGCCATGATCGCGGCGGGGTTGCGCGGCATCGACGCCGGGCTGGAGCTGGAGGAGCCGTTCGGCGGCAACGCGTACGACTCCGGGGCCGAGCGGGTGCCCGCCACGCTCCGCGACGCCCTGGCGCTGTGGGAAGGCTCGCCGATCGCCGAGGAGGCGTTCGGCAAGGACGTGGTCGAGCACTACGCCAACAACGCGAGGGTCGAGCTGGCCGCCTTCGACGCGGCGGTCACCGACTGGGAGCTCTATCGGGGGTTCGAACGGCTGTGAAGATAGTCAATCCGGCGACCGAGGAAGTGATCGCCGAGGTCGAGATGGCGGACGCCGCCGAGGTGGACCGCGCGGTCGAGCGGGCCGCCCGGGCCTTCCCCGCCTGGCGGGCGGTCGCCCCGGGCGAGCGGGCCCGGCTGCTGCGCCGCTTCGCGCAGGTCGTGGAGGACCACGCGGAGGAGCTGGCGCGGCTGGAGATCGCCAACGCCGGGCACACCGTCGGCAACGCCCGCTGGGAGGCGGGCAACGTCCGCGACGTGCTGAACTTCTACGCGGGCGCGCCCGAGCGCAACCACGGCAAGCAGATCCCGGTGCCGGGCGGGGTGGACGTCACGTTCGCCGAGCCGCTGGGCGTGGTCGGGATCATCGTGCCGTGGAACTTCCCGATGGTCATCATGACCTGGGGAGTCGCCCCGGCCCTCGCCGCCGGCAACACGGTGATCGTGAAGCCCGCCGAGTGGACCCCGCTGACCGCGCTGCGGCTGGCCGAGCTCGCCCTGGAGGCCGGGCTGCCCGAGGGCGTGCTCCAGGTCGTCCCCGGCGAGGGTGAGGTCGCCGGCGCCCGGCTCGTCGAGCACCCGGACGTACGGAAGATCGTGTTCACCGGCTCGACCGAGGTCGGGAAGCTGATCGGCGCCAAGGCGGCCGAGCAGGTCAAGCGGGTGACGCTGGAGCTGGGCGGCAAGAGCGCCAACATCGTCTTCGCCGACTCCGACCTCGACAAGGCCGCGGCCTCGGCGCCCATGGCGGTCTTCGACAACTCCGGCCAGGACTGCTGCGCCCGCTCGCGCATCCTGGTGGAGCGTTCCGTCTACGACGACTTCCTCGCGCGCCTGTCGCAGGCCGTCCGCGAGGTCAAGGTCGGCGACCCGAACGACCCGGCGAGCCAGATGGGCCCGCTGGTCAGCGCCGAGCACCGGGAGCGCGTCGCGTCGTTCGTCACGCAGGCCGACGTGTACGCCGCCGGGTCGTGCCCGACCGGCCCCGGCTACTGGTTCCCGCCCACGGTGCTGGCCGGGTCGTCCTCGGAGTCCTTCCGCAGGGCGTTCACCGAGGAGATCTTCGGGCCCGTGGTGTCCGTCGTGCCGTTCGAGGACGAGGCCGACGCCGTGCGGATCGCCAACGACACGGCGTACGGCCTGTCGGGGTCGATCTGGACCCGCGACGTGGGCCGGGCGCTGCGCGTGGCGCGGGCCGTCGAGGCGGGCAACCTGTCGGTCAACTCGCACTCCAGCGTCCGCTACTGGACCCCGCTCGGCGGCTTCAAGCAGTCGGGCCTCGGCCGGGAGCTCGGCCCGGACGCCCTGTCGGCCTTCACCGAGACCAAGAACGTCTTCATCTCCACGGAGTAGATCAATGCAGCGTTTGCAGGACCGCGTCGCCGTCATCACCGGGGCGGGCAGCGGCATCGGACTGGCCACGGCCCACCGGTTCGCCCAGGAGGGCGCCAAGGTCGTGGTGGCCGACCTCGACGAGGAGGCCGGCGCGAAGGCGGCCGGGGAGGTCGGCGGCCTGTTCGTCAAGGTGGACGTGGCGAACGACGACGACGTGGCCCGGATGTACCGGACCGCGTTCGAGGAGTTCGGCAGCGTCGACATCGCCTTCAACAACGCGGGCATCTCGCCGCCGGACGACGACTCCATCCTGGAGACCGGCATCGACGCCTGGCGCCGGGTGCAGGAGGTCAACCTCACCAGCGTCTACCTGTGCTGCAAGCACGTGATCCCGTACATGCAGCGGCAGGGCAAGGGCTCGATCATCAACACCGCGTCGTTCGTCGCGGTCATGGGCTCGGCCACCTCGCAGATCTCCTACACCGCCTCGAAGGGCGGCGTGCTCGCGATGAGCCGCGAGCTGGGCGTCCAGTTCGCCCGCGAGGGCATCCGGGTCAACGCGCTGTGCCCCGGACCGGTGGACACCCCGCTGCTGCGTGAGCTGTTCGCCAAGGACCCCGAGCGCGCCCAGCGCCGTCTCGTCCACGTACCGATCGGCCGTTTCGCCCGGGCCGAGGAGATCGCCGCGGCGGTCGCGTTCCTCGCCTCCGACGACGCGTCGTTCATCACCGCCTCGGAGTTCCTGGTCGACGGCGGCATCTCCGGCGCGTACGTCACTCCGCTGTAAAGGGGCATGCCGATGACCCGTCCCGTGATCGGCGTGACGTGCTACGTCGAGCCGGCGAAGTTCACCGTGTGGGACATGCCGGCGGCGCTGCTGCCGTACATGTACGTCGACCACATCGCGCGGGCGGGCGGCCAGCCGGTCATCCTGCCGCCCGCCGGGGAGCCCGCCGCTCTGGCCGGGCGGCTGGACGGGCTGATCATCGCGGGCGGGGGCGACATCGACCCCGCCCGCTACGGCGCGCCGCCCGCCGAGCAGACCGGATACGTCCGGGAGTTCCGCGACGAGGCGGAGTTCGGGCTGATGGAGGCCGCCCTGCGCACCGGCCTGCCGTTCCTCGGCATCTGCCGGGGCCTGCAGGTGCTCAACGTGACGCTGGGCGGCACCCTCCACCAGCACCTGCCCGACGTGGTCGGCCACACCGCCCACTCCCCCGCCCCCGGGACGTTCGGCCGCCTCCCCGTACGGCTCTCGCCCGCGTTGGCCAAGATCTACGACGGCGAGGACCTGACGCCCGCCCACTACCACCACCAGGCGATCGACCGCCTGGCGGACGGGCTGGAGGTCACCGCCCGCTCGGACGACGGCACGATCGAGGCGGTCGAGGTCACCGGCGCGGCCTTCGCCCTGGCCGTCCAGTGGCACCCGGAGGCCGACGAGGACGGGCCGCTGTTCCGCGCCCTCGTCGCCGCCGCCCGCCGCTGACCGCCCGGGGATTGAAGCCGGTCACAAGCGATGGACAAGCCTCCTGGCCGACACTCCGTGGACCATGAGGCTCAATCGCGGCACAGTTTTCGGCGGCAGCGTGCCCGTCGTCCACCAGCGCACCCCCACCGAGTGCGGCCCCGCCTGCCTCGCCATGGTCCTGGGCGCGTACGGGCACCACGTGGAGGTGCGCGAGCTCGGCGAGGAGATGGGCGCCGGCCGTGACGGCACCTCCGCGCTCACCCTGCTCAGGGCGGCCAGGCGGCGGGGACTGGAGGCGCGGGCCTTCTCCCTGCCTCCCGACGGGCTGGCGCACGCGCCGCTCCCGGCGATCGCGCACTGGAAGGGCGACCACTACGTCGTCGTCGAGCGTCACGGGCCCGGCGGTGTCACGGTCGTCGATCCCGCGACGGGCCGCCGTCGCGTCACGGGCGCCGAACTCGCCCGGGACTACAGCGGCGTGCTGCTCGTCTTCACCCCCGGCCCCGAGTTCCGGCGGACCGGACGCCTGCGGCGGGGCCGCTGGTGGCGGTGGCCGGCCGCCGTCGCCTTCGCCGGCCGCCGGCGGCTGCTCGCGCTGCTGGTGGCGCTCAGCGTCGTCATGCAGGCGTTCGGCTTCGCCCTCCCCGCGCTGACCGAGCTGGTCGTGGACCGGGTGCTGCCGGCCGGCGACCACGACCTGCTGGCCGTCGCGGGTCTCGGGGTGCTGGGCCTGGTCGCCGCGTACGGACTGGTCCGGGCGCTGCGCGGATACGCCGTGGTCGCGCTGAAGGTGAGCGCCGACGGCGAACTGGTCCGCGTCACGGGCGAACGGCTCCTCGCGGCGCCCTACCGGTTCTTCGCGCTGCGCGGCTCCGCCGACCTGGTCAACCGCGTGCTGGCGACCTCCCTGATCCGGGAGGTCCTCACCAACCAGGTGACGCTCGCCTTCCTGGAGGCACCGCTGGCCCTGGGATACGTGATCGCGATCGGCGTGCGCAGCCCCCTGGTCGGCGGCTGCCTGGTCGCGTTCGCCCTGGCCCAGGTGGGCCTGCTGCTCCTCACCCGCCGCCGCGTCGGCGACCTGACCCACCGGGAGACCGAGGCCCGCAACGACCTGCAGAACAGGCTGATCGAGGGCCTGCGCGGCATCGAGACGGTCAAGGCCTCCGGCTCGGAGCCGCGGATCGCGGGCAGATGGGCGACGGCCATCGCCGCCGTCGCCGAGCGGTCGGGGAGCAGCGGCCGGGCGCAGGCCCTCCAGGACGCCCTGCTCGGGGCCCTGCAGTTCGCCGCCCCGCTCGTCCTCGTATGGGTGGGCGCCCGCCAGGTCGCGGACGGCGCGCTGACGCTCGGCGGGATGCTCGCGCTGCAGGCCCTGGCCGGTGCCGCGCTGGCCCCGCTGAACTCGCTGGTCACCGGGCTGCAGGCCGTACAGGTGGTCCGGCCGCACGTGGAGCGCCTGGCCGACGTCTGGCATGCCGAGCCGGAGCCCGTCCCCGCCGACCCGGTCACCCGTACGCTCACGGGGCGGATCGAGCTGGACGGCGTCGGCTTCCGCTACGGCCCCGACAGCCCGTGGATCCTGCGGGACGTCACCGTCACCATCCATCCCGGGCAGAAGGTCGCGCTGGTCGGCGCCTCCGGATCCGGCAAGACCACCCTGGCCCGGCTGATCCTCGGGCTGCTCACGCCCGCGGAGGGCGAGATCCGCTACGACGGCGTGCCCGCCGCCGCCTTCGATCCCGGCGCCCTGCGCAGGCAGTTCGGCGTGGTGCCGCAGGAGCCCGTCCTCTTCAACGGGACGATCTTCGACAACATCGCGCTCAACGTCCCCTCCGCCACCCGTGAGCAGGTGGAACGGGCGGCCCGGGCGGCCCGCGTCCACGAGGAGATCGCGGCCATGCCGATGGGCTACCACACGCTGCTCACCGACGGCGGCGGGCTGTCGGGCGGGCAGCGCCAGCGGCTCGCGCTCGCCCGCGCCCTGCTGTCGGAGCCGAGGATGCTGCTGCTCGACGAGGCCACGAGCCACCTCGACACCGCGACCGAGGCCGCCATCGAGCAGAGCCTGCGCGGCTTCGCGGGCACCCGCGTCGTCATCGCCCACCGGCTGAGCACCGTACGGGACGCCGACCTCATTCTCGTGCTGGACCGGGGCCGGATCGTGGAGGCGGGCGGCCGGGACGAGCTGCTCGGCCGGGACGGGCACTACGCGCGCCTCGTCGCCGCGCAGCGGCTGGGCGCCTGACCTTCACGAACTGCGGATAAAGCGGGCCACAAGTCGCTTACCTCCGTCACGCAATCCGATTCCAAGACGATCAAGACAGGCTCTGGGACACGGGGGAGCCGCCCGGCTCCCGACTCGACCGAAAGGAGAAGACCATGAGCGGACAGCCCAAGACCGAGTTGCGGGACCTTTCCGAGGTGGGCGCCGAGCTGGACGAGAGCCTGCTGGAGGGCATCACCGGGGGCTACAACCCGAACGCCGCCCGGACGAGGTCCGGCGCGGGCTACGACGACTACCTGTGCTGAGGGAGCGATCATGAAGGTTCGCACCGTCATCGCCGCCATCGAGGCCGTGGGCGAGGAACTGGACGAGGAGCGCCTGCGCGGCGTGACCGGCGGACAGGCCCCGGAGTTCGACAGAAGCGGCTGCTACGCCGACAACATGTGCAAGTACGACGACATCTCGCTCTGACACTTGCCGCTGACACCACAGAGTGACCACATCGGGTGGATCACGCTGTGACGCACAGGGTGGGAGCACCGCCCCGGTGGCGCTCCCCACCCGCCAGGCCCCGTCCCCCAGGTCTGTTCGGTTCCCTCGAAAGGCCCTCCGTTGCGCCCTCCTCACGTTCTCGTCCTCACCAGCGAGGACGACCCGCACGCCGAGCGGGTCTGCGACCTGCTCGCCCGGCGCGGCGCGCGCGTCAGCGTCTTCGATCCCGGCGACTTCCCGGTCCACGCCAAGGTGGACCTCGGCTACGGCGCGGGAACCGGCACCCGGCGCATCCTGCGCGAGAAGGAGACGATCGACCTCGACACGGTGTCAGCCGTGTGGTGGCGCCGGCCGACTCCCCCGCGCCCGCACGCCGAGATCGTCGATCCGGCGGTGGCCGCGCACACCGTGCAGGAGTGCAAGAGCCTGCTCAGCGACCTGTGGGAGCAGTTGCCGTGCCGCCAGGTGCCCGCCCGCGAGTCGGTCTTCCGCCGCTCCGGCCAGAAGTCCTCCCAGCTCGCGCTGGCCGCCGAGCTCGGATTCGCCATCCCGGAGACGCTGATCAGCACGGACGCCGAGTCGTTCCTCGACTTCCACGACCGGCACGACGGCCGCGTCATCACCAAGGCCTTCCACGTCCCGTTCGTCGAAGGCGTGGGGGACGACGGCCTCACGATGACCCGCCTGACCGAGCCGGTGTCGCCGCGCGACCTCGCGTACGCCGACGGCCTGCGGTTCTGCCCGGTGATCGTGCAGGAGATGGTGCCGAAGCGCGTCGAGCTGCGCGTCACGATCGTGGGGCGGCGGATCTTCGCCGCCGAGATCCACTCCCAGGCGTCCAACCGATCGAGCCTCGACTGGCGGTACTACGACACCCGGACCACCCCGCACCGGCCCCACCGGCTGCAGGAGGAGATCGCCGACCGGTGCCTGGCGCTGATGGACCGGCTCGGCCTGCTGTACGGCGCCGTCGACCTGATCGTCACACCGGACGACCGTCACGTCTTCCTGGAGGTCAACCCCAACGCGCAGTGGCTGTGGGTCGAGAACATGACCGGTCTGCCGATCAGCGAGGCCGTCTGCGACCTCCTGCTCGAACCGGCCTGACCTCCCCTCCGCGAACGAGCCCGACAGATCCCGCCCAGAGGAGCCCGGCATGCCGCCGCACAGTGTCGTCCATAGTGATGTTCTTCCGTCTGCCGGCCTGCTGGCCGACGTCCTGGCGTACCTGCGCCGGATCAGCGATCTGGAACCCGCCGAGGCCAGGCTCCTGCTGGGGGACCTGCGCGCCGAGCACGAGGGCACGCCGATGCGCCTGGTGTGGCAGCGCGACCACCCCGGCGGCGGCTGCCACTACGACATGCTGATCCCGGTGGGGGACGGCACGGTCTCGGTCGCCTTCGCCCCCGACCGCGCCCTGCCCTGGCCGCTGCGGGGCAGCCGCAACTCGGGCGAGCAGGTCGTCGTCCGGGTCGACGGCATGGAAGTCGCGATGGAGCAGGCCATGGCGGTGCTGGACGAGCTGTGGAGCGACGCCTCGGTGGCGAGCCGGCTGGTCGACGCGGCCCTGGTCGCGCAGGAGCTGTCCGACGACCCGGTGGACCTGTCCCCCGCCGAGTTGCAGGACGCCCTCGACGCCTTCCGGCGGGCCCGGGGGCTGCTCACGGTCGAGGCCACCCGGGCGTGGATGGCCGAACGCGGCCTCGACCACGCCGGCCTGGAGCACATCGTGGCGCAGGAGGCCGGGATCGCCCGGCTGCGCCGGCGCGTCGCCGGCGACCGCGCCGACGGCCTTTTCGCCGCCGACCCCCGCTCCTACGAGCGGCTGAGCGTGCTGTCCCTCCGCTATCCCCGGCTGGAGGCCGCCCGGGCCGCCGCCGCCCGGCTGCGGAACGGTGGGGCGGACCCCCTCGCCTCGGCCGCTGCCGAGACGCTCGATCACGGCGCGGACGCCCGCCTGCACCGCCTGTTCCGCGCCGAACTCGGCCCAGGGGCGGCGGACGCGGCACCCGGTGACGTCCTCGGACCGTACGGACCCGACCCCGTGGTCACCCACGTGGTGGAGGTCAGGCCCGCCGTTCTCGACGGCGCCACCCGGCGAGGGATCGAACAGCGGCTTTTCGACGACTGGCTGGCCGAGCGGCGGCGCGAGGCCCGCGTGGAGTGGGTGTGGGGCGACGCCCGGCGTACCGACGCCGTCAACCGGGCCCTGCGGGCTCCCGCGACCGGAGACACCACCACGGCCGCCCGGTGAGCGCCGGACCCCCACCCCGCAGGTCTTCGGAACAGCTCAGCGGGAAGCGGACGGAAGCGGCGGAGGCGGCGTCATGCCGAGAGCCCTGGCGATCGCACCCATGATGTGGGCCGCCTCCTCGGCGGCGAGCTTCGCCAGACCGGCCGGGTCGCGATCGGCGAAGTAGGACCGGTCCCTCTCGAACGTGGCCTTGGCGATCTCCTTGCCTCGCTCGACGCGTTCGCGGTTCCTGTCCGCGTTGACGGTGACGCCGACCTCGATCATCCGCAACCCGGCCTGTCCCCACCAGGCGCGCCACTCGGCGGAGTCGTTCAGGGCCTGGTCCAGAGTGTGCGCGGCCCTCATGTACGCACCCGGGGCGCCCTTCCAGGCCGATCCCCTGTAGGTGTCGTACCAACGGCCGCCGTCCGGCAGGCCGGACAGCAGTAGGTCGAAGTCCCTGGCCCAGTGCAGCCCCGCGACGTCCCACAAGACGGTCGCGACGACGTCGACGAGCAGTTCGGCCTGTCCCGCGTCCCACTCCTCGTCCTCGACGGCCGGCGGGTCGGCGAGCACGGCCTCGTACCGTCCCCGCCCGGCGGCGACCACCGCGTACAGCAGGTTCTCGTACGCGTCTCCGACGAGCGGGATCGGCGGTCTGCCCTCGTCGCTGACGTCGGGAACCGGGCGCCCCTCAAGAGGGAGTCCGGTGAGCGCGCGCACCTTTCCGGCGAGATGCGCGCAGAAGGCCTCCACCTCCTGCGCGCCCAGCGACGACAGGCGTTCACCCAGCAGATCGGCGCCGTCTTCGTCGATCACCCCGTCGAGCGTGCCGATCAAATCCCAGAAGGTCTCGTCTGTCACCGGCCAAGCCTGCACGCCCTCGGCCCCGCACGCAATCGAGCCGATATGGCTACGGGATGCCACAGCGCATCAGGGGCGGCTCTGCAACCGATTTCACTTCCGTGCACCTGCGCGTTCAGCCCCGCATTGGCGATAAAGGAACGGCGCCCGCACACATAGAAACGACGCATTCTTTGACGAATGCGATCAGAGAGGGATATGGTCAATTAACCAATGATCGCCGCATCGTCGGCACGTTTCACGCTGCTTTCATGCGAGGGAGACCGTGTTATACGCCGTGCTCGGACCGTTCCTGGCCATGAAACCCTCGGGGGACGTGATCGCCGGGCTCGCCCCGAGGCACCGGCAACTCCTCGCGTTGTTCCTGCTCAACCCCAACGTCGCGGTTCACAGGGACACGCTCATCGATCTGTTGTGGAATCGCCGTCCCACTAAATCGGCGCCGCGGAATCTTACCACCTACATCGCACAGGTGCGGCGGCGGCTCTCGCCACGCGACCCCGCCCTTTCCCCGCTGCACACCGTGGAGGGCGGGTACCTTCTTTCCGTACCGCCGGGATCCGTGGATGCTGCAGTATTCAACCATTTCGCGGCACAGGGCAGAATCGCTCGAGAAAATGGCGATTACCACAATGCGGCGAGGATGTTGGAGAACGCGCTGAGCCTGTGGCGGGGCGACGCCCTGCTCGGCATGAGGCACGTGGACGAGCTTTCCTCGTGGGCCGAACGGCTCGACGAGGACCGTCGGGCGGTGACCGAGGACCTCTTCGACGTACGGCTGGCACTCGGGCACCACCACGAGATCGTCGGCGGCCTGGCCCAGTGGGCGAGGCGCCACCCGCTGCGCGAACGGCCGCATCGGCAGCTCATGCTGGCGCTGCACCGGTCGGGCCGCACCCACGACGCCTCGGCGTCCTACCAGCGGCTGCGCCGGACCCTGGTCGACCGCCTCGGCACCGAGCCGTCCCCCGACACCCAGGCCCTCCACCAGCGGATCCTCACGGGCGACGACCTGCCGTCCGCTCTGATGCGTCTCCGCGCGGCCACACAGCGCGCTGAACGTACCTGACGTACAGCGCAAGCGGGGAATCCGGCGAGCCGGTGCTCGTCCGGCTCGCGTCCGATACCACCAGGCCTATCGGCCCTCTTGACTTCACGGAAACGCGGCTACCCCGATCGAGGAAATCGGGGCGATCCTGCCGGTTACGGGGATGGCGGCGAACCACTAGGCTTGCACCACACCGGTGACCCCGTGCGGGAGAGCGTCCTGGCATCCGGTCAGGGCCCCTGAAGGAGCAAGCCCTCCCCGCGAACCTCTCAAGGCAAAGGACCGTGCGGGTCAGGTGACCTCTGGAAAGAAGGCCGGAAGGCCTCGCCGAAGGTGAAAGTCCGGCAAAGATCGGACGAAGCTCTCAGGCGCCGATGACAGAGGGGGAGGATGCCCGATAGTCAAACGCAGCATCCGTCCTTCCGAGGTGCGCATGTCCCGATCCACCCCGCTCCGCGGGGTCCACGAAAGTCTGGGTGCGACCCTGACCGACTTCGCGGGCTGGCAGATGCCCCTGCGCTACGGCAGCGAGTCCGCCGAGCACAACGCGGTGCGCACGGCCGCGGGGCTGTTCGACCTGTCCCACATGGGGGAGATCTTCGTCGTCGGCGCTCAGGCGGGCGAGGCGCTCGACCGCGCGCTCGTGGGGCACCTCAGCGTCCTCGCACCCGGCCGCGCCCGCTACACGATGATCGTGAACGAGACCGGCGGCATCCTCGACGACCTCATCGTCTACCGCCTCGACGAGGACCAGTACATGGTCGTCGCCAACGCCTCCAACTACGCCCTCGTCGCCCGCGAGCTCGCCGACCGGGTCCGGGGATACGACGCGCGGGTGACCGACCGGTCGGACGAGTACGCGCTGGTCGCGGTGCAGGGCCCCCGCAGCGCCGAGATCCTGGCCGCGCTGACCGACGCCGACCTCGACGACCTGAAGTACTACGCCATCGTCCCCGGCGTCATCGCGGGCACGCCCGCCCTGATCGCACGCACCGGATACACCGGCGAGGACGGCTTCGAGCTCTTCGTGCTGAACGAGCACGCCGTGCCCCTGTGGAACGCCCTCGCCGAGGCGGGCAGGGACGCCGGGCTCGTCCCCGCCGGGCTGTCGGCCCGCGACACGCTGCGCCTGGAAGCCGGCATGCCGTTGTACGGCAACGAGCTGAGCGCGGCGATCACGCCGTTCGACGCCGGCCTCGGCCGGGTCGTCCGCTTCGACAAGCCCGGCGACTTCGTGGGTAAGGCCGCCCTCGAGCGGGCGGCGGAGAACGGCACCAGGCGGCGCCTGGTCGGGCTGGTGGCGCGCGGCCGCCGCGTGCCCCGCCACGGCTACTCCGTCACCCGGGAGGGCGCCGTCGTCGGCGAGGTGACCAGCGGCGCCCCGTCGCAGTCCCTCGGCCGCCCGATCGCCATGGCGTACGTCGACGAGGGCGCCTTGGAGAAGGGTGGCCTGGCCGTGGACATCCGGGGCAGCCAAGAACCGGTCGACGTCGTCGATCTGCCTTTCTACAGGAGGAGCAAGTGAGCACCATTCCGGACGACCTGAGCTACACCAAGGAACACGAGTGGGTGGCCGGGCTCGAGGACGGCCTCACCGTGACGGTGGGCATCACGGCGTACGCGGCCGAGCAGCTCGGCGACGTGGTTTACGTGGAGGTGCACCCGGAGGTCGGCTCGACGGTCGCGGCCGGCGACGCGGTCGGCGAGGTGGAGTCCACCAAGTCCGTGAGCGACATCTTCGCCCCGGTCGGCGGCGAGATCGTCGAGATCAACGCCGCCGTCGTGGACAACCCCTCTCTGGTCAGCTCCGACCCGTACGGCGAGGGCTGGCTGTTCCGCGTGCGCGTGGAGGAGGAGCCCGAGGACCTGCTGTCGGCCGCGGAGTACACCGCGCTGACCTCCGGCGAGTCCTGACGGCCACCCGAGACGCGTGAGAGGCGACGGTCAATGGCGATCAGCGTCTTCGACCTGTTCAAGGTGGGGATCGGGCCGTCCAGCTCGCACACGGGCGGCCCGATGGCGGCGGCGCACAAGTTCGTCCGCGGGCTGCACCAGGACGGGCTGCTGGAGAAGGTCACCCGGGTCGAGGCCATCCTGTACGGCTCGCTCGGGCTGACCGGCAAGGGCCACGGCAGCGACAAGGCGGTCCTGCTGGGCCTGTCCGGCGACAAGCCCGAACTGGTCGACGTCGACACCGTCGACGAACGGCTGGCGGCGATGCGGGCGAGCGGCACGGTCACGTTGTACGGCGTGCGCGAGATCCCGTTCGTGGTCGGCGAGCACCTCGTCTTCGAGCGCAAGCTGTCGCTCCCCCACCACCCGAACGGCATGCGGTTCACGGCGTACGCCGACGACACGGTGCTGCGCGAGAAGGTGTACTACTCGGTCGGCGGCGGCTTCGTGGTGGACGAGAACGCCACCGGCGCCGACCGGATCAAGCCCGACGACACGGTGCTGCCGTACGCCTTCACGACCGCGCACGAACTGCTCGCGCACTGCGCCGAGACCGGCCTGTCGATCTCCGGTGTGATGATGGAGAACGAGAAGGCCTTCGGCCGTACGGAGGAGGAGATCCGGGCCGGCCTGCTGCACCTGTGGACGGTCATGGCCGAGTGCGTACGGCGCGGCACCAGCCGCGAGGGGGTCCTGCCGGGCGGCCTCAAGGTGCGCCGCCGGGCCCACCAGCTGTACCGGCGGCTGCAGGGCGAGCCCGACGGGACCGACCCGCTGCGGGCGATGGACTGGGTCACGCTGTTCGCGCTGGCCGTCAACGAGGAGAACGCCGCGGGCGGCCGGATCGTCACCGCGCCGACCAACGGCGCCGCCGGCATCGTCCCGGCCGTTCTGTCCTACTACATGCGCTTCCTTCCGGGGGCCGGCGAGGACGGCGTCGTCCGCTTCCTGCTCACTGCGGGCGCGATCGGCGTGCTGTTCAAGGAGAACGCCTCCATCTCCGGCGCGGAGGTGGGCTGCCAGGGCGAGGTCGGCTCGGCCTGCTCGATGGCGGCGGCGGGTCTCACCGAGGCGCTCGGCGGCACGCCGGAGCAGGTCGAGAACGCCGCCGAGATCGGCATCGAGCACAACCTCGGCCTGACCTGCGACCCGATCGGCGGGCTCGTCCAGATCCCGTGCATCGAGCGCAACGCCGTCGCCTCGATCAAGGCGATCGCCGCCGCCCGCATCGCGCTGCGCGGCGACGGCCGCCACTTCGTGTCGCTGGACAAGGCGATCAAGACGATGCGCGACACCGGCAGGGACATGCTCGACAAGTACAAGGAGACCTCGCGCGGCGGCCTCGCCGTCAACGTCATCGAGTGCTGACCCGGCATTCGTGAGGAGTGGCGTCTCGAATGTGACCAATGCGCGGCTCACCAATATCGTGGTGACTTCCCGGCGACGAGGAGGGCCGTCACGTGAGGTGGCGCGAGGCGCTACGCCCGCATCGGGCGTTCCTGGTGGTGCTGGCGGCGGGCGTCGCACTGCGCGCGCTCGCCGTGCTCGGCTACCGGCCCGCGCTGTGGTTCTGGGCCGACTCCTTCGCCTACCTCAGCTCGGCGCTCGACCTGCGGCCCCTGCCCTCGCGGCCGTCCGGCTACTCGCTGTTCCTGGCGGCGCTGAGTCCGCTGGGGAGCATCACCGCCGTCGTGATCGTCCAGCACCTGCTCGGCCTCGGCATAGCCGTCTGCGTGTACGCGCTGCTGCGCCGCCGGACGCGGCTGCCGGGCTGGGGGGCGGCGCTGGCGGCGGCGCCGGTGCTGCTCGACGTCCACCAGATCCAGCTCGAACACCTCGTCATGGCGGACCTGCTGTTCACCGCACTGGTCGTGGCCGCCGTGACGATCCTGCTGTGGCGGCCCAGGCCGGGCGCGTGGTCCGTCGTCGCGGCGCTGCTGCTGCTCGCCTGCGCCACGGTCACCCGCACCCTCGGGCTGCCCCTGATCGCGCTGGCGCTGCTGCCGGTGCTGCTGGCCGGACGCTGGCGGACCGCGCTCGCCGGGCTCGCCGCCGCGTCCGCCGTGCTCGGCGGATACGCCGTCTGGTTCCACGACGCCCACGGGTCGTACGGGATGGGCGGCAGCAGCACGTGGTTGTGGTCGCGCACGATGACCTTCGCCGACTGCTCGGTCATGAAGCCGCCGAAGGACCTGGCGGTACTGTGCCCGTCGGAGCCGCGGCTCGCCGCGCCCGCCTACATCTGGGCCGCCGGCTCGCCCATCCAGCGGGTGAAGAAGGACAAGGACCGGCTGGCGAGCGAGTTCGCCTCGCTGGCGATCCGCAGCCAGCCCCTCGACTTCCTGTCGACCGGGCTGCACGACGCGATGTGGGCGTTCGAATGGGACCGGAAGGTCTACCCCGCCCCGGGCACGCAGAGCGCGTACGTGTTCCCCGCCTCAATCAAGCCGTTCACCTCCAAGGTCGCCTCCGGCGGCCGTACGGCGAGCGAGCTAACCACCGCCTACCAGGGAAGCTCCGGGGACACGAAGGTGGTCGAGCCGTTCGCGGGGTGGCTGCGCGCCTACCAGGAGCAGGGCTTCCTGCGCGGGCCGCTGCTGGCGGCGGTCCTGCTGGCCGGGCTCGCCGGGCTGGTGGCCCGGCGCTGGACGGCGCTGCTGCCCTGGGCCGCGGCGGCGGTCCTGCTCCTGCTGCCGCCCCTGATCGCCGCCTTCGACCACCGCTACGTGGTGCCCGTCGTGCCGCTCGCCTGCCTGGCCGCCGGGCTCGCCCTCGGCACGGGCGCGACGCCCGCGCCCTGGCGCCGGGAAGGCCGGTCAGCGGCGGCGGACGTGCAGGCGGACGACCGCAAGCGCGTCGTCACGGCCGACCGCGCGGCGAACGCGTGAGATCGCCGACTCGTCCAGCCGCCTGATCACCTGTCGCAGGTCGGCCGACCGCCGGAGCGACACCGACACCCGCAGCCTGCCGTCGCGCACCAGCCTGACCGAGATGTGGCCGATCCCGTCGATTCCCTTCAGCGCCACGCCGAGCATGGCGATGCCGGCGCCGGTACGGCTGCCGACCCGGCCCCAGCCGAGTGCCATGAAGAGCCACCGGGTCGCGACCAGGGCGAGCACAATGGCCGCCCCGGCCAGCAGAGGCAGCGCCCACGGCTTCCCGTCGGCCACGCTTCTGTCGATCAGGGCCGCGCCGGGCCGCCCGCGCGCGGCGGCCAGCAGGCCGAAGCCTCCCGCGACCAGCGCCAGGCCCACCAGCAAGAGCCCGAGGCGGTTTCCCCAACGCGGACGCACGTCAGCCCCCTCTCCTGCGCAGCCGTACGACCACCTCCTGGCGGGACTGGACGCCGAGGCCCGACAGCCGGTCGCCGACCGCCGCGCCGACCTCGCGCAGCAGGGCGCCGGTCGTGTCCGCGTCGGCCACCACGGCCACCTCGATCCGCCTGCGGAGGATGTGGACGTCGGCCCGCCGGACGTGCTCGACCTCGCGGGCCGAGGCGGCGAGCGTCCGGCGCAGACCGGCGCGGGTCAGGCCCATCGCGAGCAGCGGGTCCCGGCACTCCAGGGGCACGAGCCGGGGACGGCCCGGGACGAGCGCGAGCGCCACCAGCGCCGCGCCGCAGACGATCATGCCGACCGCGGCGGCGGGGACGGCCGGGTCGGCCGGGGTGAGGTTGAGCAGCCGGGACGGCAGCCGCCAGGGAGGGGAGACGCCGAGCATGACGGCGACGACCACGGCGGTGAGCGCCCAGCCGAGCAGGGCGAGCACGGCGGCGACCACGACGGCGGCCGGGGTCCGGCTCGGCCGCAGGACGCGCATGGCGGTCCGGCGGGCCGCCGCGGTCCCTCCGCCGCACGTGTCGGTTCCGGCGCCGTCAGCGCCTTCGCCGCTGCCCGCGCTCCTGGCGCCCCTGCCGCGTCCGGCGCCTTCGGAGTCTGATCCACTTCCGGCGCCCTTGGCGTCTGATCCGCTTCCGGCGCCCTTGGCGCTCCTTGCCGACGAACCCGCCAGGATTCCCTGCACGACGCTCATCAGCCGCTCACCCTTCCCGCTCACCGCGCCGGGTCCGCTCGGTAGTCACCTCACCATGGGTACACGGAGCGGTGACGGGACGGGTGGGTCACCCGCCGCCTTGCGCGATCATGACGGCTCCACGGCGCAGATTTTGCCGGGGCGCAATTAATGTGAACAGCGCTCATGTATTTCCGGCGGAGCCGTACTAGGCTGCGCCCATGGACGACCGACAGCGCCTCGACCAGGCGACGGCCCAGCTGGAGCCGCCCTTCGCCGTCCTCGACATGGACGCGCTCCGGTCGAACGCGGCCGCCATGGTGCGCCGGGCCCGGGGCAAGCCGATCCGGGTCGCCAGCAAGTCGATCCGCTGCCGGTCCGTGCTCGAACGGGTCCTGGCCATGGACGGCGTCTCGGGCATCATGGCCTTCACGCTGCCCGAGGCGCTGTGGCTGGTCTCCACCGGCCTGCGGGACGTGCTCGTGGCCTACCCCACGACCGACAGGACCGCGCTGCGCGCCCTGGGATCGGACGACGTCGCGGCACGGGAGATCACCGTCATGGTGGACTCGCCCGAGCACCTCGACCTGATCGAGAGCCTGCGGCTCCCCCACCGCATCCGGGTGTGCCTGGACATCGACGCGGGGTTCGTGGCCTTCGGCGGCGCGTTCCGGGCGGGCGCGCTGCGGTCGCCGATCCGCGAGCCCGAGCAGGCCGCCGAGATCGCCGCGCACATCGCCAAGCGCCCCGGGCTGCGGCTGACGGGGCTCATGGCGTACGAGGCCCAGATCGCCGGGGTGGGCGACGACGTCCCCGGGCCGTACGGCCGCGCGGTGCGCTGGATGCAGGAGCGGTCGCGCCGCGAGCTGATCGTGCGGCGCGGCCGGATCGTGCAGGCCGTACGTCAGGTCGCCGACCTGGAGTTCGTCAACGGCGGCGGCACGGGAAGCATCGAGAAGACCGCCGCCGAGCGGGCGATCACCGAGGTCGCGGCGGGCTCGGGGTTCTTCCATCCCCGGCTGTTCGACTACTACCGGGGCTTCACCGGCCGTCCGGCGGCGCTGTTCGCCCTGCCGGTCGTGCGCAAGCCGGCTCCGGACGTCGTGACCGTGCTCGGAGGGGGCTACCCCGCCTCCGGGGCCCCCGGGCCCACCCGGCTGCCCCAGCCGTACCTGCCGGCGGGGCTCAGATACCACCCGGACGAGGGTGCGGGTGAGGTGCAGACGCCCCTCCTGGGCGAGGCCGCGGCCGACCTCCGCCTCGGCGACCGCGTCTGGTTCCGCCACGCGAAGGCCGGGGAGCTGTGCGAGCGCTTCGCCACTCTGCACCTGGTCGAGGGCGACCGGGTGGCCGAGGAGGTCCCGACCTACCGCGGCGAGGGCAGGACCTTCCTGTGACCGCCGGCTCGGCCTTGTGATCGTCCTCGTGGGAACGCGGACGCCGCCGTGGACCGTGTCACGGCGGCGTCGTCACGCGGCGGGTCAGCGGGAGCGGCGGCGCAGCAGCACGATGGCCGCGCCCACGACGACGACCACGCCGATCCCGATCAGCACCGGAGCGATGTTGGGCGCCGGATGTTCCGCGGGCTGCTCGCCTTCGCCGTCGGCCGGAGCGTACGTGCGCGGGCCCAGGACCATGTCCTCCATGGACGCGACGAAGTCGCGCGCGTTGGCCTTCGCCTTCTCGACGCCGCGCTCCGCGACCCGCTTCGGGCTCACCCGGTCCGCGATGGCGTCGACCGTGCGAGCGAGCTCCGCCCGCGTGCGCTCGATCTTCCGTTCCAGCGCATCGGGATCGGTGTCCGCCATGCGATCCCCCTCCTGTGGTATTCGTGTGTGATCAGTCTGCCAGGTCCGGCGGCCACCCCGCACAGCGGCTGAGCCGGTAGTTTGGTTGACGCTTGCCCGCCTATCGCCGCGGGTCACCTTTTCCGGAGGACGTGATGAGCAAGCTCCAGCCCGGCGACGCCGCGCCGGACTTCACCCTGACCGACGCCGACGACAACGAGGTCTCGCTGGAGTCGTTCCGCGGCAAGCGGGTCATCCTGTACTTCTACCCGGCGGCCATGACCCCCGGGTGCACGAAGCAGGCGTGCGACTTCCGCGACAACCTCGGCGCGCTGACCGAACAGGGCTTCGTGGTGCTGGGCGTGTCCAAGGACAAGCCCGCCAAGCTGCGGCAGTTCCGCGAGCGCGACGCGCTCACCTTCCCGCTGCTGTCCGACACCGGCCTGGACGTGCACAAGGCGTACGGCGCGTACGGCGAGAAGACGAACTACGGCAAGACCGTGATGGGCGTCATCCGCTCCACGTTCGTCATCGACCCCGACGGAAAGGTGGAGAAGGCCCTCTACAACGTGAAGGCCACCGGTCACGTCGCCCGACTCACGAAAGAGCTGGGGATTTCCTGAAATACCCCTTTCGCCAGGCTCCCGGAATTGTCGGCGGCTGCCGATAAATTCCGGGGCATGGCGAAGTACAAGTACACCCCGGAGTTGCTCGCGGACGCGGCGGCCGCGGCGAGCAGCATCGCCGACGTGTTGCGCTATCTCGGCATCCCGTGGTCGGGTGGCGCCCACGCCCACATCAGCCGCCGCCTCAAGCACTTCGGCATCGACACATCCCACTTCCTCGGCCAGGCCCACATGAGGGGCCAGACGTCGCCGCGGCGGAGACTTCCGGCGGACGTGCTGGTCCTGAACGCCCCGGGCTCCGCCCGCGAGAAGCCCACCAAGCTTCGGCGGGCGCTGCGCGAAGTGGGAGTCCCCTACCGCTGCGCAGACTGTAAGATAGGCGGCACTTGGCACGGCCGGCCGTTGACATTGCACATCGACCACATCAACGGAAACTGGCTGGACAACAGAAGAGAGAATCTGAGATTTCTCTGCCCGAACTGCCATTCTCAGACCGAGAATTTCGCGGGAAGGGGAAGAGGAAAAGGGGCCGTAGTCCAACGGCAGGAGACCGCGGCTTTAGGTGCCGTACAGTGCGGGTTCGAATCCCGCCGGCCCCACAGAAATTCAAGTGAAAATAACGGCGCATCGAATTCCGCCGAAGAAGGCGATTCTTCCGGCGAAAAGAGGGCGGCGCCCGCGAGGATGGCCGTGATGGTCGCGGCGGACGACCTCGCCTTCCTCGAGCGTCTCGTGGCGACACAGGGCGCCGCGTCGCGGTCCTCCGCCATCCGCACGGCCATCGCTCTGCTGCGCACGCAGAGCGAGCGAGGGTGACCGTCGTGGGGAGATCCCGCCCGCCCGGAGCAGGTCAGTTGTCCGTCCGTAGCCGCCTGGTGTTGGGGCGTTTGTCACTCGATGTCCCTATGGTGCCCGGCATGAGACGTTTTTCGATCACCCTGAGCGCCGCGGCCCTGGCCGTCGGGTTGGCCTCATCCGCGCTGTCGTCCCCCGCGCTGGCCGCTCCACGGCCCGCCGACTTCGGCCAGGCGACGCTCACGGGTTTCGCCGTCCTGCCCGCCCAGACCTTCGTGCCCCGCAGCGAGCCCTCGGGTTCGGCCATCGGGGCCGGGCCGTTCAACGGCATTGGCGCGCCCTTCCCGGGGCAGCCCGTCCAGGGCTTCAGCGGAGTCGTCAAAAGAGGCGACGGCACCTATGACGTGCTGTCCGACAACGGCTATGGGAACAAGGCCAACAGCGCCGACTTCCTGCTGCGCGTCCACCGCGTCAAGCCCGATCTCAGGACCGGGAAGCTGGAGGTGCTCGGCGGGTTCAACCTGAGCGACCCGGACAGGCGCGTGCCGTTCGCCCTGACCCGGGCGGACCGGGTGCTCACCGGCGCCGATTTCGACGTGGAGTCGATCGTGCGGTCGTCCGACGGCACCTACTGGATCGGCGACGAGTTCGGCCCGTTCCTGCTGCACTTCTCGTCCTCCGGGCGACTCCTCCAGGCCCCGATCCCGCTGCCCGGCGTGATGGCTCCGGAGAACCCGAACCTGAACGGCGGGCAGCCCAACACCCGCAGCAGCAAGGGGTTCGAGGGCATGGCCCGCTCGGTCGACGGCCGCCGCCTCCACCCGCTGCTGGAGGGGACGGTGGACGGCGACACGCCCGGGGACCTGCGCATGTACGACTTCGACCTGCGCACGGGCAGGTACGCCCCGACCTGGTGGACCTACCGGCTGGAGTCCCCCTCGAACGCCATCGGAGACGCGATCGCGGTCGACGACCACCGTTTCCTGGTCATCGAGCGGGACAACGAGCAGGGAGACGCGGCCGCTTTCAAGCGCATCTACCTGGCCGACGCCGCCGACCGGGACCACGACGGCCGCATGGACAAGACCCTCGTCGCCGACCTGCTGAACCTGGCCAACCCGAAGGGCATCGGCGGCTTCGGCCGGACGTTCCGCTTCCCGTTCCAGACGATCGAGGACGTGGCCCTGCTCGACGACCGCACTCTCGCGGTGCTGAACGACAACAACTTCCCGTTCTCGTCCGGCCGCACTGCGGGCAAGGCCGACGACGACGAGTTCATCACCGTACGGCTCTCGCGGCACCTGCACGCCGACCGGCGCGCGCTCCAGTGATCGGCCGGGCCACAACCCCGGGCACGTTGTTCATCCGGTAACCGCACGCAGCCCACGAACCGGGGGGAACCCGTAGGCGCGCGCCGGCCCCTCCGCCGGCGCGCGCCTACCGGCAAGCCAAGCCTCAGCCAGGCGCCTGACAGCGCACCCCGGCGTCTGTCTGCCTGCACCAGGGCGGCAGGTTGTCCTGGGACTGCGGCACGTCCTGACCGTAGCCGCGGGGGAAGAAACGCTGCCGGTCGCCTCCGGCGTCCCAGCTCGTCCCCGCGTCCACCCGGTCCCAGACCATGCTGGTGACGGCCACGATGCCACCGCCGAGGAGCGCTCCGACGATCGCGGACGCGACGCCGACGGCGACGAGTTGCCCGGCGTGTCCACGAGGCAGCCGAGCCGCCAGGCGCGTGGGGAAGCCGGGCCTCGGGGCGGACGCGAACCGTGGCCGCGGGTCCTGCCAGCCCGGGGCCTTCCATCCCGCGCCGCCGGGGCCGAAGGCGTACCCGCTGCCGATCGGGGGCCTGCTGGCGGGTCCCGGCCCGAACCGGCCCGGGCCCGCGGGGCCTGTCCACGTCGAATACGGCCCTGCCGCGCCCGGCATGTTCCCGGGGCTGCTCCACGGCGAACCCGGCCCTGCCGCGCCCGGCGTGTTCCCGGGGCCGGTCCAGGCCGAACCCGGCCCCGCCGCCCCGGGTGTGTTAGCCGGGCTGGTCCACGGTGATGTGGGAGTGTTCCGAGGAGGCAGCGGCGCGGTCGGCCCGTTCGGCCCAGCAGCTCCGGTTGACGAGGTGGATCCGGCCGGCGCAGGCGACCGCGACCAGCCCAGTCCCGACCGGCTCAATCCCGACTGGCTCAGTCCCGGCCGGCCCGCTAGACCCGCTCGGCGCGCCCGGCGCGGCGGGCTCGGCCGATCCGCTGGTCGCGGTCGGCTCGCTCGACCCGGCCGGCCCGGTCTCCGGCTCCGGGCGCGGGCCGCGCGGCTCGTCCCCTGCCGCCGCGCGACCCCGCGTCCTGATCCGCCATCCAACTCTCCCTTTACCCGCTTCACAGAAGCGTTCCCGGGGACAAGGATGCGCCGTGATCCGTAAGAACGGCGTAAGCCCGGCGGGCGGCTGCGACCTGAGTCGTACCGCCGTATCCACCGCAAGGGTGAGACCTTCCTGAGCAGCCGATACATATGGTTGGGTACGTGTTCGGCAGACTGCGCGCCTGGACCCGGCGCCACAGCAAGCTCGTGGACGCGCTCACGGTCTCCCCGCTGGCGCTGTTGAGCCTGATCACCGTCGAGGCGTTCAGCCGGGCCGGCTCGTTCGGAGCGCGGCAGGTCGGCGTGCCCGGCCTGCTGCTGCTGTCGGCCGTGCTCATCGTTCCGCTGATCTGGCGCCGCGACCACCCCCGTGAGGTGTTCGCGGTGGTCGCCGCCGTCAGCTTCGTCCAGTGGCTGCTCGACGTCATCGTCCTGCCCGCCAACATCGCGGTGCTCGTCGCGGTGTACGGCGTCGCCTCGCGCTGCACGCTTCGGTGGGCGCTGGCCGCCGGGGCGGTCGCCGAGTTCGGGCTGCTGCTGGCGATGCTGCGCTGGTCTAACGACACCGGGCGGGCATGGCCGTCGTCCTCGGCCTTCATCGTCGCCGTCTGGATCGCCGGGATCTACGCCAACACCCGCCGCCGCTACGTGGAGGGCCTGGTCGAACGCGCCGAGCGGGCCGAGCGGGAACTCGACCAGCAGGCGCGCATCGCGGCGGCGGCAGAGCGCGCCCGCATCGCCCGCGAGCTGCACGACGTGGTGGCGCACAACGTCAGCGTGATGGTCGTCCAGGCCGACGGCGCGGGATACGCCATCGACGGCGACCCCGAGCAGGCGCGGCGCGCGCTGCAGGCGATCTCGGCGACCGGGCGGCAGGCGCTGGCCGAGATGCGCAGGCTGGTGGGCGTGCTGCGGCAGGACGCCGGCAGCCCCGCGGAGGAGTACGCTCCGCAGCCCGGCGTGGCCCAGCTCGGCGACCTGGTCAGGCAGGTCAGGGACTCGGGGCTGCCGACCGAGTTCACCGTGTCCGGCACCGCGCAGACGCTGCCCGAGGGCGAGCAGCTCGCCGTCTACCGGATCGTGCAGGAGGCGTTGACGAACGCGCTCAAGCACGGCGGTCCCGGCACACGGGCCTGGGTGGAGATGACGTACGGCAGGGGCGAGATCGAGCTGAGGATCAGCGACGACGGCAGGGGCGCCGCGGCGCCGCGCCTGGTCGGCGGCCACGGCCTGATCGGCATGCGGGAGAGGGCGGCGATGTACGGCGGGAGCGTCGATGCGGCCCCTCGGCCGGGCGGCGGGTTCCGGGTGGTCGTCCGGATTCCCATCGGAGTGGCAGCGTGACGCCGCCGTCCCCCGGCCGTCCGCGGTGACCCGGCTGTCCCCCGACCGCGTACGGTTACGGGGATCACGGCGATGACGAGCGGAGCGGAGCGGCAGTGATACGCGTCATGCTGGTCGACGACCAGGAACTGGTGCGGACCGGGTTCCGGATGGTCCTCGGGGCGCAGCCGGACATCGAGGTCGTGGGCGAGGCGGCCGACGGACTTGCGGCCGTCGAGGCGCTGCGCACGGTCGAGGCGGACGTGGTCCTCATGGACGTCCGCATGCCGCGGATGGACGGCGTGGAGGCGGCCCGCGTCATCTGCGCGACGCCGGAGAGCCCCAAGGTGCTGATCCTGACGACGTTCGACCTCGACGAGTACGCGTTCGCCGCGATCAAGGCGGGCGCGGCGGGGTTCCTGCTGAAGGACGTGCCGCCGGCCGAGCTGATCAGCGCGATCCGGTCGGTCCACTCGGGGGACGCGGTGGTCGCGCCGAGCACGACCCGCCGCCTGCTCGACCGCTTCGCCGTGCTCCTGCCGGAGGGCGACGAGCGGCGGCAGGACGCCGGCGTGCTGACGGCGCGGGAGCGGGAGGTGCTGGTCCACGTGGCCCGCGGCCTGTCGAACTCCGAGATCGCGACGCGGCTGCATCTCGCCGAGGCGACCGTGAAGACCCACCTCGGTCGCATCCTGGCCAAGCTGGGGCTGCGCGACCGAGCCCAGGTGGTCGTCTACGCGTACGAGACGGGCCTGGTCTCCCCCGATCATCCGCGGGGCTGAGTCCCGGATACCTCGGAAGTCGCACACGCCCCGGCGGGACCGTCCCGGGGCCGCACGCGGAGAACGTCCGCGAGGCCGAGGAAACGCCCTGATCACGGCCATAGCGTGGCGTCATGACCACAAAAACTCAGGTTCGCACCGCGGTCGTCGCGCGGGGACTGACGAAGGTGTACGGGCAGGGCGACGCGGCGGTGCACGCGCTGCGCGGCATCGACGTGGGTTTCGCCGCGGAGGAGTTCACCGCGATCATGGGGCCGTCCGGCTCCGGCAAGTCCACACTGATGCACTGTCTGGCCGGATTGGACACCGTGACGGACGGTCAGGTGAGCATCGGCGGCGTCGAGATCACCGGTTTGAACGACAAGCAGCTCACGCTCCTGCGGCGCGAGCGCGTCGGGTTCATCTTCCAGGCGTTCAACCTGCTGCCGACGCTGACGGCCGAGCAGAACATCCGGCTGCCGTTGGAGATCGCGGGCCGCCAGGCCGACCAGGCGTTGTTCGACCGTGTGATCGAGACGGTCGGCCTGCGTGACCGGCTCAGGCACAGGCCGAGCGAGCTGTCGGGCGGCCAGCAGCAGCGCGTCGCCGTGGCGCGGGCGCTCATCAGCAAGCCCGAGGTGATCTTCGCCGACGAGCCGACCGGCAACCTCGACTCGCGCAGCGGCGCCGAGGTGCTGGCGTTCCTGCGCAGGTCCGTACGCGAACTCGGGCAGACGATCGTGATGGTGACCCACGACCCCGTGGCGGCGTCGTACGCCGACCGGGTGGTCTTCCTCAGGGACGGGCTGCTGGTGAGCGAGGTCCAACGGCCGACGCCGCAGGCCGTGCTCGACACGCTGATGGCGCTGGAGGCCTGAGCCGTGTTCAGGACCACACTCGCCGGGCTCCTGGCGCACCGCCTGCGCCTGGTGCTCACCTCCCTGGCGATCGTGCTCGGGGTCGGCTTCATCGCGGGCACGTTCGTGCTCACCGACACCATCGACGCCGGGTTCTCCCAGTCGTTCGCCGCGGACGCCGACAAGGTGGACGTGGTGGTGACGCCCAAGGACGACGCCGAGCGCGACGGGAACCTGCCGGAGGGCGCGCTCGCCGCGATCAGGGCGGTGCACGGCGTCAAGGACGCCCAGCCGATGGTGTCCGGGGACGCGCCGCTGATCGGCAAGGACGGCAAGGTCGTGGGGGACTTCCCCACCGCCGGGGTGTCCATCCCGGCGAGCCGCATCAAGATCACTTCGGGGAGGGCCCCCTCCGCCGCCGGAGAGGCGGTGCTCGACAAGAACACCGCCAAGGCCCAGGGCCTCGCGCCCGGAGCCACCGTCACCGTGCTCGACCGGGCGGGCAAGCGGCAGGAGTTCCGCCTCGTCGGGATCTTCGATGTGGGGATCGACCAGAACCTCGCCTACCGGGGAGCCGTCGCCTTCACCCCCGACTCGGCGCGGCGCGTCACCGGGGCCAAGGGCTTCACCGAGATCGACGTCGTCTCCTCAGGCCCCTCGCCGGAGAGCCTGCGTACGGCCGTCGCGGCGGCCGTGGGCGACGCGAAGGTCGTGACCGGGCGGGAACGCGCCGACGAGGTGGCCAAGCGCAACCACATGGACACGTCCTTCATCCGGCTGGGCCTGCTGCTGTTCGGCGCGGTCGCGCTGCTCGTCGCCGCGCTCGTGATCTACAACACCTTCAACATCCTGGTCGCCCAGCGGATGCGCGAGATGGCGCTGCTGCGCTGCATCGGCGCCACCAAACGGCAGGTCTTCGGCTCGATCGTGCTGGAGTCCGCCGTGGTCGGCCTGCTGTCGTCGGTGCTCGGCCTGCTGACGGGCCTCGGCCTCGGGGCCGCCGCGGTCGCCGTGCTGAGGGCCATCGGAACGGACATCCCCACGGGCACCGTGAGCCTGTCCCCGCAGACGATCGCCATCGGCATGTGCACGGGCGTCGTCGTGACGATGGCCGCCGCCCTGCTCCCGGCGCGGCAGGCCACCCGCGTGCCGCCCGTCGCGGCGCTGCGCACGCAGGTCGAGGAGCACGCGTTCCGCACCGGGGTCGTACGGGTGGTCATCGCCGCCCTGTTCGTGCTTGCGGGGGCCGGCCTCACCGCGGCGGGCATGCTGCAGAAGCCGGGCCAGGCGGCACTGCTGACGGTCATGGCGGGCGGCGTACTCGTGTTCTTCGCGGTGCTCATCCTCGGCCCGGTGATCGTACGGCCGCTGAGCGGGCTGGCCGGCTGGGTGCCGGCGCGGCTGTTCGGCGTGCCGGGACGGCTCGCCGTGGACAACTCGCGGCGCAACCCCAAGCGGGCGGCGACCACGACGGTGGCCCTGACCGTCGGCGTGACGCTGATGACGTTCATGGCGGTCCTGACCTCCACGGTGCGGACCACCGTGAACGGCCAGCTCGACCAGCAGTTCCCCGCCGACTACATCCTGTCCGCGCAGACGGGCACGATCCCCCGCTCGGTCGCCCACACGCTGCGCGCGAGCCGCGACCTGGCCGCGGTGACCGAGTTCCGCGGGAAGAAGGCCAAGGTGAACGGCCGCGAGTTCGAGGTGGGCACGGTCACCCAGTCGGCCATCGGCACCGCCATCAAGCCGGAGGCGTCGTCCGGCACCATGGACGGCTTCGGCGCGGGCGAGGTCGCGGTGGCCGACTACGTCGCGCAGGACCTCGGCGTCAAGGTGGGCGACACCGTGACCGTCGCGTCAGGCGGCCGGAGCACTCCGCTCAAGGTCGCGGCGGTGCTGAAGGCCGACGTGTCCCTGCTGCCGCCGTTCACCATGGCGGAGCAGGCGTTCGAACGGCACTTCGGCAGGGTGGACGACACGCAGGTCCTGGTGGACGCCGCCGACGGCGTGGCCCCCGAGCGGGCGCGCAAGGTCGTGGACGACGCCACTGCGGCCTATCCGGCGGTCAAGGTCGGCAGCACCACCGAGATCCGCGGCCAGTTCGACGAGGCGATCGACTCGATCCTCATGATCGTCACCGGGCTGCTGGCCCTCGCGATCGTGATCTCCCTGCTCGGCATCGCGAACACGCTGTCGCTGTCGGTCCACGAGCGCACCCGCGAGTCCGCGCTGCTGCGCGCCCTGGGCCTGACCCGGCCGCAGCTGCGGGGCATGCTCTCGGTCGAGGCGCTGGTCCTCGGCCTGGTGGGCGCGATCGTCGGCGTGATCCTCGGCACCGTGTACGGCTGGGCGGCGACGGCGACGCTCACGGAGAAGGTCGCGTTCCAGCTTCCGATCGGGCAGATCCTGATCTTCATCGCCGCCTCGGGCCTGGCCGGAGTGCTCGCCGCGGTGCTGCCCGCCCGCCGTGCGGCCCGAGCCTCGGTCGTCGGGGCGCTGGCCGCCTCCTGACCGCCGCCCCCGCCCCCGGCCTCGGCCGGGCCGGTACGGCGACCGCCCGGGCCGCCCGCGCGAGCGGGTGACCCGGGCGGCGGGCCGGGGCACAGACAGAGCCGGAGCGGGCCGGGGTCGTCGCCGTCGGGCCCGTGCTCGCCGCGCGGGCCGTTACAGGCGGCGGCCCTGGCGGTCGATCACCACCGCGAAGACCCCCGTGACGTCCTCGTACGGCGGTTCCACTGCCATGTGACCCCGTTGGGCGTCGATCCACAGGACCTCGCCCCGGCAGTTGACGGCGTTCCACGCGTGGCTGCCTCCCCCGGCCCAGCGGGTGATGAGGACCGCGGCGGCACCGTGACCGCCGAAGATCAGCCGCTGCGCGATGGCCACGTACGCCCGGCGGCCGTGGCCCACGTATTCGAAGCGGTGCCCGAGCCACTCCTCGGCGCGGGCGACGCCCCCGGTCTCCCCGGTGAGCAGCGGGCGTCCCGACCCGTCGTACTCCGGCTGCCTGCGTGCCGCCACGACGGGCTCGCCGTGCCAGGTGGACATCACCGACAGCGCGCAGTCCACGGCGTTGTTGGACCTGAACGCGTCCTCCGTCGGGCCTTCGGCGTTGATCAGACGGATCCAGGTGCCGCGCGGGTCCGGGAAGCGCCCGCTCACCGCCTGCGCGAGGCTCACCTGGCCGTCCGGATCCGCCTCGGCCAGGCCGCCGGGCCTGCCGTACGGGCGGGTCTCCTCCAGCCGTCGCGGGCGGCCCGGGCCGTCCAGCCAGTCGCGCTCGGTCTCGTCGTGCAGCACGGCGGACCAGAAGTCGTCGGCGTCCGCGAGTTCGCCCGCCTCGGGACCGTCGTCCACGGCCATGCCCGGCTGCGCGGGAAATCTCGGCGCGGGCGCGGTCTCGGTGAGCCACTCGTCCGGTCCGGTCTGAGCCACGACCTCGTGTCCCGCCTGGGGTGGCGGCTCGGGTAGCGGCTCGCCTTCGACGGCCGGCACGGCCGTCATGGTCTCCTCGTCCGCGGCGCCGTCCTGCGTCCCGACGGGAGCGATCTCCAGATGATCAGCGCTTTCCAGGTGATCAGCGACTCCCAGGCGATTCCCGGGCTCGGCCGGGTCCTCGACGTCGTCCTCGTGCTCCGCGTCGTCGATCCCGGCGTCGGATGCGGTGTCGGCGTCGTCCGGCTCCATCCCGGCGTCCCGGCACTCCTCCACGGGCGCGAGGTCCCCGGAGTCGTGCGAGCGGGGCTCCCCCGAGCAGGACTCTTCCGCACCGGACTTCTCCGTGCCGGACTTCTCCGCGCCGGACTCTTGCAGGGGCAACGGCGAGCAGTCGGGTGCCGCCTCGGTGGCGGCCGCTGCGATAGCTTCCTCAGCGATCTCCCCGGCCGCCGCCTCTTCCGCCGTCCCCCGGGCCTCCCCGGCGTCCTCGAAGTGTCCGAACTCCTCCGAACCCTCGGAGCCCACGGCGTCTTCGGCGTCTTTGAGGTCCCCCCCCGTCCTCCCTGTCCCCAATGTCCCCGGCGTTCCCGGCGTCGGCGGGTGCCACGGCGGGGACGGCTTCCCGGGCGTCCGGCGAGCCTGCGCGGCGCCCGATGGGCGCCGCCAGGCCGTGGCCCCCACGTCCCCCGCTCTCGCCGTTCCTGGCGGCCGGCACCACCGGCATGGTCACGGTGTCCACGCCCAGCGGCAGCGCCGCGAGCCGCACTTCCAGGCGGCGATCCTCCAGCGAGGGAGCAGGCGCCTCGGCGGCCTGCTCGTAGTCCCGCCATCGCCGGCCGTCGGCCGTCACGACCGGGTTGTACACACCGGACGGCAACCGCCACCTCGCATGCCGGCGCGCCCTTTCCTGGTTCACGCGCTTGGCCCCCCTCCTCGCGCCCATCAGGGTGCCGATGGTAGAGGCGAGCCGTCCGAGGCACGGCGGGTTTTCCCAACTCCAGACCCGGCTCTCCACGGGGACCGTGCGGGGGCCGGTCAGCGGGCCGTGACGGTGACGGTGTGGAGGCCGGTGGCGCCGTCGGGGGCGGGCGGGACCTCGTCCGCGGTCTGGGTGTAGCCGGTCGCGTCGGTGGCCCGCACGGAGATCGTGTGCCGCCCCGGCGTCAGGTCCAGGTCGAGCGACCACTGCCGCCAGGTGTCCGGGCCGGGGACGTCGGCGAGCCTCGCCTGCCGCCACGCGCCGCCGTCCACCCGCACCTCGACCGCGTCGACGCCGCGGTGCTGGGCCCACGCGACGCCCGCCACGGTCGTACGGCCCGCCGTGACCTCGTCCCCGTCACGGGGCAGGTCGATCCTGGACTGGGTCTTGATCGGGCCCCGGGGGGCCCAGCCGCGCGGCGTCCAGTAGGCCTCGTCCCGGTCGAACCGGGTGACTCTGATCTCGGTGACCCATTTCGTCGCCGACACGTATCCGTACAGTCCGGGCACGACCTGGCGGACCGGGAAGCCATGAGCCTCCGGAAGCACCTCGCCGTTCATGGCGACGGCGAGCAGCGCGTCGCGGCCGTCCATGACCACGTCGACCGGCGTGCCGCAGGTCCAGCCGTCCTCGGAGACGCTGAGCAGCATGTCGGCCTCGCGGCGGATCCCTGCCTCGCGCAGCACGTCGGCGAGCCGGGCGCCGAGCCAGCGGGCGTTGCCCGCGTACGGCCCGCCGACCTCGTTGGACACGCACGTCAGCGTGACGTCCGCCTCCGTCAGGGGGCGTTTGAGCAGGTCGGCGAAGGTCAGTTCGACCGGCCTGTCCACCAGCCCATGGATCTTCAGGGTCCAGCGGGCCGGGTCCACCGACGGCACGACGAGGGCGGTGTCCACGCGGTAGAACTCCGCGTTGGGCGTGACGAACGGCGTGAGGCCGGAAATCCGCAGGTCCGCCCCGGCGGGGATCGGCGCGGCCGGGCGCGCCGCGCGCGGCAGCATCCTGGCGACGCCGCGCCGGGCCAGTTCGGCGTCCTTGCTGCCCGACAGCAGCCATCCGCCGAGACCGGCGACACCCGCCACCGCGACGCCCGCGGCCGCCCCGGTCAGGAGCCTGCGCCGGTCGAAGGCATAGGGCCCCGCTCCCGCCCGCATGACGGGCGCGGGGTGGGCGGCACGGCGGGGCTGGGCTCCGCCGCACGGATCTCCTCCCGAGCGCCCTCCTCCCCGAACGCCCTCCTCCCCAACACTCCCGGCCCTCGTGCTCTCGGCCGGCACGGCCGCTGTCAGGGGCGTTTCGCTCATGCCCCGGTCGGCGGCCCGGCTGGCGGCCACGTAGTCCTCCTCGCCGCTGCCGTGGCACGGCGCGTCAGGCGCGACAGGGTCCAGGCGCCGGCCGCCGCGCCCGCGAGCGAGGGCAGGACGTGCGCCGCCCCCGCGTCCGGCCGGGACAGCGCGGCGGCGGCCCCGACGAGGCCGAACAGGGCCAGTCCCAGCGTGCCGTACGCCGTCCGGCGGCGGGCGAGCAGGCCGAGACCGGCGGCGACGAGGGCGAGCACGACGACGATGCCGCCGAGCAGGACCGGCTTGTCGTTGGAGCCGAAGGTGCGGATCGCCCATTCCTTGACGCCGGCGGGCGTGGCGTCGACGATCGCGCCGCCCACGGCGACGACCGGCGCGGCGCCGGGGTCGATCAGACCGGCGACGATCTGGGCCGCCCCGAGCGCCACCGCGCCGGCGACGAGGCCGGTCAGCGCGGCCGCCCAGGCGGGCATGCGGGTGCCTGCTGCGTTCACGTTCCGAACGCTACGCCCGCCCGTCCTCCCGGGGTCTTACGGCGGTATTACGAGACGACCTCGGCGATCACCGGGGCGATGGCCCGGAACGCCTTGCCCCGGTGGCTGATCGCGTCCTTCTCCTCGGCCGACATCTCGGACGTCGTGCGGGTGTCGCCGTCCGGCACGAAGATCGGGTCGTAGCCGAAGCCGCCCGTGCCGCGCCGTTCGCGGATGAGGTGGCCGTGCACGGCCCCCTCCACCACGTGCTCCTCCCCCGTCGGCAGCGCGAGCGCGGCCGTGCAGGCGAAGTGGGCCTGGCGGCGGCCGTCCGGCACGTCGGCGATCTGCGCGAGCAGCAGGTCGAGGTTGGCGTCGTCGTCGCCGTGGCGGCCCGACCAGCGGGCGGAGAAGATGCCCGGCATGCCGTTCAAGGCCTCGACGCACAGGCCGGAGTCGTCGGCGATGGCGGGCAGGCCGCTCTGCGAGGCGACCGCGTGCGCCTTGAGCAGCGCGTTCTCCGCGAACGTGAGGCCGGTTTCGGCCACGTCGCCGATGTGCGGGAACGCCTCGAGGCCGACGAGTTCGACCGGCACACCGGCGTCGGCGAGAATCCGGCGCAGTTCGACGATCTTCCCGGCGTTGCGGGTGGCCAGGACCACCTTGTTCATGCTGACGTCCTCGCTGGTGTCCACGGTGTTCAGGAGAGGGCTTCCATCTGGAGGCGGGTGAGTTCGGCACAGCCGGTCGCGGCCAGGTCGAGCAGGCCGTTGAGCGCCGTCCGGTCGAACGGCGTGCCCTCGGCGGTGCCCTGCACCTCGACGTAGTCGCCCCTGCCGGTCATCACCACGTTCATGTCGGTCTCGGCCTTGACGTCCTCGCTGTAGTCGAGGTCGAGCATCGGCTCGGTGCCGACGACGCCGACCGAGACGGCGGCGACCGAGTTCACCAGGGGGTCGCCGGGGCACATCCGGCGCTGCCGCATCCAGGCGATCGCGTCGGCGAGGGCGACGTACGCGCCGGTGATGGCGGCGGTGCGGGTGCCACCGTCGGCCTGCAGCACGTCGCAGTCGAGCAGGACGGAGTTCTCCCCCAGGGCCTTGTAGTCGACGCAGGCCCGCAGGGACCTGCCGATCAGCCGGGAGATCTCGTGGGTGCGCCCGCCGATCTTGCCGCGGACCGACTCGCGGTCGTTGCGCGTGTTGGTCGCCCGGGGCAGCATGGCGTACTCGGCCGTCACCCAGCCGAGACCGCTGCCCTTGCGCCAGCGGGGCACGCCGCTCTCCACCGTCGCGGCGCACAACACCCTGGTGCCCCCGAACTCCACCAGTACGGAACCCTCCGCGTGGGCGAGCCAGTTCCGGGTGATGGTCACGGGGCGAAGCTGGTCGGAACGACGACCGTGTGAACGAGCCATACGGGTCACCCTAGGTCATACACGGCCCCGCTCCGCGCCAACTCCATCGGGCCGGCGAAGCCGCCGCGCGAGGCGTCCTCCAAGATGCGGGACTTGTCGTACCACGGGACGAGATGGGTCAGGACGAGCGCGCCGGCCTCGGCACGGGCGGCGTGCTCGGCCGCCTGCCTGCCGCTCAGATGCAGGCCGGGGGTCAGGCCCGGCTGGTCGAGGAAGGACGCCTCGCACAGCAGGACGTCGGCCTCGTGGGCCAGCTTGACCAGTTCGGCCGACTCGCCGGTGTCCGCGGAGTACGCGACGGAACGGCCCTGGTGGGTGACGCGGAAGCCGTAGGTCTCCACGGGGTGGTTCATCGGGGCGGCCGTCACCTCGAACGGGCCGACGTGCCGGGTGCCGGGCGACAGCCGTACGAAGTCGAAGGAGTTCTCCAGCACGGGCTCGTCCGGCATCGCGTACGCCGCGTTGAGCCGCTTGGAGGCGCCGCCGGGGGCGTGGACGGGCACCTTCGGCAGCGGGCCGTCCGGGGTGTAGGTGCGCACCACGTGGTAGGCGCACAGGTCGAGGCAGTGGTCGGCGTGCAGGTGGGACAGGAGGATGGCGTCGACGTCGTAGAGCCCGGCGTGCCGCTGCAGCGCGCCCAGCGACCCGTTACCGAAGTCGAGCAGCAGCCGGAAGCCCTCGGCCTCCAGCAGGTAGCAGGAGGACGGGCTGTCGGGGCCGGGGAAGCTGCCCGAGCACCCGATGATCGTCAACTTCATCGCGAACTCCCTACGCCGCTGACGTCGCCGATGCCGGAGGCGGTCCGCTCCACCGACTGGAGCTCGGGACCGAGGAAGCGCTGCCCGAGACGTTCGAACAGTTCGGTGTCGCCGGTCGCCCGGAAGCGGTGCCTCGGCTCGCCCGCGCCGTTGGACAGCCCGCGGTCGTGCAGGATGCGATAGACGTCCTTGGCCGTCTCCTCGGCGCTGGACACCAGCGTGACCCCGTCCCCGGCGACGTACGAGAGGGCGCCGGTCAGCAGCGGGTAGTGCGTGCAGCCGAGGATGAGCGTGTCGCAGCCCGCGTCCTGGATCGGCTTGAGGTAGCCCCTGACCACCTCGATGAGCTCCTCGCTCATCGTCTCGCCCCGCTCGACGAACTCCACGAGCAGGGGGGCGGCCACCGCGACCAGCTCGACGTCGGGGGCGGCGGCGAAGGCGTCGTGGTAGGCCATCGACTCGATGGTGGCCCGCGTGGCGATCACGCCGACCCTGCCGTTCCTCGTGGCCCGCACGGCCCGCCGGGTGGCGGGCTGGATCACCTCGACGACCGGGACGTCGTAGCGCTCCCTGGCATCCCTGAGCACGGCCGAGCTCGCGCTGTTGCACGCGATGACCAGCATCTTCACGTCGTGCTCGACCAGGTGGTCCATGACCTCCAGCGCGTACGCGCGGAGTTCGGCGATGCTCTTGGGCCCGTACGGCTGGTGGGCCGTGTCGGCCACGTAGAAGATCGATTCGTGGGGCAGCTGGTCGATGATCGCCCGGGCGACCGTAAGGCCGCCCACGCCGCTGTCAAAGATCCCGATCGCCCTGGTGTTGTCCTCCGGCACGCTTCCCAAGGTTAGGGGACTGATCCCCGCCGCCGACGGTAAGAATGCTCACATCGCGCGCCGGGCACGAGGGGCGCGGTCTAGCCCCGCCCCAGCCGCGCGATCTGGCGCGACTGGGCGACCAGCCGGCCCGCCGAGTCCCACACCTCGACCTCCTCGTCGAACCAGCCGTCGCTGATCAGCCGTCCGCCGCCGATCAGGGTCAGCCACCCCGGCGCGGGCAGGGCCCGCAGGTGCCAGGTCAGCTCCACCGTCGGGGCCCATCCCCGCGCCCCCGCCGAGAACACGACCGGCGGCAGCGCGTCCACCGCCAGCGCCAGCACGTACGGGTCGGGGTCCTGCGGCTCGGCCAGCCGGAAGTACGCCCGCGACTCGGGCCGTCCGGTCGGCGCGCCGGTGAGCCAGCCGATCGTGGGCGGGTCGAACGCGAGCTCCATCTGGGCGCTGAAGTTCATGTTCGACTCGGGCTTGGGTTCGGGCAGGCGCACGCAGTCCGCCAGGTCCGGCATGACGGCCGACGGGCCGTCCGCCCAGTCCGGGGCCGCCTCCCCGTCGAGCGTCGCGGTCGTGACGAGCATCTCGATGAACGACTCGCCGTCCTGGACGAGCCGCGCCCGGGTCATCGCCGCCGTACGGCCCGTCTTGAGCGGTTCGAGCAGCACCCTGGCCGGGCCCGGCCGCGCCACCCGCAGGAACTGGGCGCTCGTGGAAACCGGGTGCGCGTGCGGCGAGGCGTCCACCACGGCGCGCAGCATCGTGGCCATGAGGTAGCCGCCGTTCAGCGGCCCTCCGATGGAGTACCCGTCGTCGAGACACACGTCGTAGGTGGTGTCGTCGACCCGGATGGCCTGCGTCGCCTCGTCGAACTTGGTCATGCGCCCCTCGCCGCTCTACCGAATATTGTTCTGCTCATTACTCTAGCGTGGCACTCCGGCGGAGCGCCCCCGGGGTCTCCAGGTCAAGCGGGTTGCAAGCGCGCCGCTACCGGCCGGGCCTAGCGTCGCGGCGTACCAGACGACGACGTATGTGAGTGAGCCCCATGTCCCCCCGACACCTCCCCTCGCAATCCGAGCCCCTGGCGGCCTGGTGACGAATCCGACTTCGACCGAACCGTCGCCTATCGCGTTCCCCGCCCCGCCGCGAACGAGGCGCACACCGTCCGGCTGCCGTCGTGGACGGAGCCTGAGGAGATCGGCTCCGCCACCGTGCCCGGCCCGCCGGCGCCGCCTGAGGGCAGGGGCCGGCGGGGGCGCGGCTGGATCCTGGCGCTGGTGGCCGCCGTGCTCGTCGGCGTGGTCGGCGGCGGCGGCGTGTGGGCCGCCTCGAAGCTCAGCGGCGGCGGCGCGCAACCGCAGGACGTGCTGCCCGCGAACGCGCTGGCCTACGTCCGGCTCGACCTCGACCCGTCGGCCGGGCAGAAGCTCGCGCTGTTCGGCATCGCCCGCAAGTTCTCGGCCACCCGCGACTCCTTCGGCGGGGACGATCCGCGCAAGGCGCTCGTCACCGCGCTGCAGAAGGACGACCCGGACCTCTCGAAGGTCGACTTCGCCAGGGACGTCGAACCCTGGCTCGGCGACCGCGTCGGCCTCGCCGTGCTGCCCGCGGACGGCGGCGGCGACCCCGTCGGCGCGCTCGCCGTACAGGTGAAGGACGAGGCGGCGGCCCGGACCGGCATCGCCAAGATGGGCCTCGGCGACGGCAAGGGCGGCCTGGCGTTCCGCGACGGATACGCGATCATCGCCACCAGCCAGAAGCTGGCCGACGAGTACGTCAAGGCGGCGCCGCTGTCCGGCGAGCCGCGCTTCGCCGGGGACCTCGGCGCGCTGGGCGAGCAGGGCGTGCTGTCGTTCTGGATGGACGTGGAGAAGGTCGCCGACGCCGGCTGGAGCGAGATCGCGGACACGCCCGTGCTGCAGCAGATCAAGGGCATGCGGTTCGCCGGCGCCCTCCGGTTCTCGGGCGACTACGCCGAACTGACCGGGATCACCCGCGGCGGGACGGCCACGTCGATCCGGCCCGAGCCGGTGAAGATCGGCGAACTGCCCGCCTCCACGGTCGCGGCGGCATCGATCTCCGGCCTGGGCGACCTGCTGCGCGAGCAGTGGCCGTCCATCGAGCGAGCGGCGGGCGGCCCGGGCGGCGAGACGGTCAGGCAGGCCCTCGACGAGGCGCGGACGCAGTACGGCCTGTCCCTGCCGGACGACCTCGCGACGCTGCTGGGCCGCACCCTCACGCTCGCCCTGGACGAGCAGGACCTCGACGGCGCGCAGCCCCGGGTCGGCGCCGTGCTCACGACGGACACCGCCAAGGCGCGCGACATGGTGGACCGGGTGAAGATTCATCGGAACGGCATGGAGAGGTCCGCCGACATCGCCACCGCCGAAGGCGACGGGCGGTTCGTGATCGCGAGCACCCAGGAGTACGCCGACGCGCTGAACGGCGGCGGCACGCTCGGCGAGAGCGAGACATTCAAGATCGCCGTCCCGGACGCCGCGAACGCCACCTACGCCCTGTACGCCGACCTCGACCGGCTGGAGAAGCTCTACCTGGACGGTCTCAGCGGCCAGGAGCGCGCCGACGCCGAGAAGCTGCGGGCGATCGGCCTGAGCGGCACCCACGGCGACGACGGCTCGACCTTCACCCTCCGGGTCGTGTTCAACTGATTCCCATACTCCGGCTCATCCCGCCCGAACCGGATCTCCGGCCCACCCATGCCGGAGCGGGCGGGGTGAGCCGGTCGGCCTTCATCGGCGATCCTTATCGGCGATCAGGCCCAGAGCTGGCCTTCGAGCCGGTCCTCCGCCTCGTCGAGGGTGCCCTCGTACGCGCCGGTGGACAGGTACTTCCAGCCGCCGTCGGCCACGATGAACACGATGTCGGCCCGCTCGCCCGCCTGGACGGCCTTGCGGGCCATGCCGAGGGCCGCGTGCAGGGCGCAGCCCGTCGAGATGCCCGCGAAGATGCCTTCGGCGGCCAGCAGCTCACGGGTCCGGCGCAGCGCGTCGGCCGAGGTCACGGAGTAGCGGGTGGTCAGCACGGACGCGTCGTACAGCTCGGGCACGAATCCCTCGTCCACGTTGCGCAGGCCGTAGACCAGCTCGCCGTAACGCGGCTCGGCGGCCACGATCTTCACGTCCGGCACGTGCTCGCGCAGGTAGCGGCCGACGCCCATGAGCGTGCCGGTCGTGCCGAGCCCGGCGACGAAGTGGGTCACGGTCGGCAGGTCCGCGAGGATCTCCGGCCCGGTCGACTCGTAGTGGGAGCGCCAGTTGGCGGGGTTGCCGTACTGGTAGAGCATCACCCAGTCGGGATGCTCGGCCGCGAGGCCCTTGGCGACCCGCACCGCCTCGTTGGACCCGCCCGCCGCCGGCGAGGAGATGATCTCGGCGCCCCACATGCGCAGCAGCTGGCGGCGCTCCTCTGAGGTGTTCTCCGGCATGACGCAGATCAGCCGGTAGCCCTTGAGCCGGGCCGACATCGCCAGCGAGATGCCGGTGTTGCCGGAGGTCGGCTCCAGGATCGTGCAGCCCGGAGTGAGCAGCCCGTCCTTCTCGGCCTGCTCGATCATCCACAGCGCCGGCCGGTCCTTGACCGACCCGGTCGGGTTGCGGTCTTCCAGCTTCGCCCAGATCCGTACGTCAGGGGACGGCGAGAGCCGGGGCAGACCCACCAGCGGGGTGCGCCCGACCGAGTCGATCAACGAGTCGAAGCGCATTCAGCGCGCTCCCCCCGCGACGGCCGGGAGCACGGTCACGGTGTCGCCGTCGGCGACGGGCGTGCCGAGCCCGCCGAGGAAGCGTACGTCCTCGTCGTTGAGGTAGACGTTGACGAAGCGGCGCAGCCCGGACTCGTCCACCAGCCGGTCCTTCAGGCCGGGGTGGCGCGACTCCAGGTCGCCGATCAGCTCTTCGAGGGTCGATCCCTTGGCGTTGACCGCCTTGGCGCCATCGGTGTAGCTGCGGAGGATGGTAGGAATGCGGACCTCGATGGCCATGTCGGCTCAATCTCCTTGATCAGTGGTCGTCGTTATGGTGGGCGTCCAGCCTGCTCGCGTTCATGTGCTTGAAACATGGGCGGGCGGGCGGCGATTCCAGCGGTCTTCTTCCCCCGGGCACCGGCGGGCGGGTTCAGTGACAGTCGTAGACGACGACAGACGGCGTGTGCGCGAAGAGGAACGCCTGAACAGGAGATTCCGGGCGCACCCGGCGCGATAGGGCAGCCGGTGACGACACGGGACGAGCGTCATCGTTAGCCATAACTTCAGTTTAACCGTAGGACTCTACGATCTTGACTTCCTCCTCCGTCACGGCCCCGTCCACGATCCGGTAGGACCGGAAGGGCGTGTCCTCCTCGGAGGCGGTCGACACCAGCACGTAGTGGGCGTCGGGCTCGGAGGCGTAGCTGATGTCCGTACGGGAGGGGTACGCCTCGGTGGCGGTGTGGGAGTGGTAGATCACGACAGGCACCTCGTCGCGGTCGTCCATCTCCCGCCACACGCGGAACTGCTCCATCGAGTCGAAGCGGTAGAACGTCGGGGAGCGCTCGGCGTTCTCCATGGGGACGAACCGCTCGGGACGGTCGGACCCGGCGGGCCCGGCCACGACGCCGCACGCCTCGTCGGGGTGGTCGGCCCGGGCATGGGCCACGATCTTGTCGACCAGCTCGCGTGAGATCGTCAGCATGCGGGCAACCTACCAAAGCGCCCTGACGAGGGTGTCCTGCAGGTAGGTCAGCCAGTCGTAGGTCACGAACGCCGGATAGCGGGGGTCGTCCTCGGACATCGAGGCGATCTCCTCGTGGACCTCCTCGGTGACCTCCAGCCGCACGCCGAGCGCGAGGCGGACGCGTTGATCGCCCGCAGCCACGCCTGCCCCTGCTCGGCCGTCAGCGTCAGCCGGCCCGGCGCCGCCGTCTCCAGCAGCGTCGTCGCGTCGGCCCGCTTGCCGTCGCGCAGCGTCGCCTCCGTGTAGCGCCGGAACTCCTGCGCCGCGTCCTCGTCGTCCGCGTACGCCGAGGGGAACAGCCGCGCGAGCACGGGGTCGGCCGGCGGCGCGGCGGAGCCGATGCCCAGGGCGCGCTCCAACGGGTCGTCGCCGGTGGTCCCCGGCTCGACCAGGCCGAGCACCTGCGACACCAGCGAGCGCAGGATCGACACCTCGCCCGCGTCGAGTTGGACGGTCACCCCGTCGGACGTCGCCCGAAATCCCGTGCTCATCACTTGTCCTGCTGGACGGTCGCCCACAGCCCGTAGGAGTGGAGGATCTGCACGTCCCGCTCCATCTCCTCCCGGGTGCCGCTGGCGACGACGGCCTTGCCCTTGTGGTGGACGTCCATCATCAGCTTCTCGGCCTTCTGCCGGGGATAGCCGAACACGGTCTGGAAGACGTACGTCACGTACGACATCAGGTTGACCGGGTCGTTCCACACGATCGTGAGCCACGGCAGATCGGGGCGCACGTCCGACGACGGACGCTCGACCTCGGTTGGAGCTGTGCTACCCACGTACCCATCCTGCACCACGACCGTCGTAGTCTTCGACACGTGCGCATGACCACGGGCACGGCCCTGCTGACCGACCAGTACGAACTGACGATGCTCCAGGCCGCGCTCGCCGGCGGCGCGGCGCACCGGCGGGCGGTCTTCGAGGTGTTCGCCCGGCGGCTGCCCGGAGGACGGCGCTACGGGGTGGTGGCCGGCACCGGGCGGTTCCTCGACGCGCTGGAGGACTTCCGCTTCGAGGAGCAGGACATCGAGTTCCTGTGTTCGGCCGGGATCGTGGACGAGCCCACCGGCGAGTTCCTCGCCGGCTACCGCTTCTCCGGCAACGTGTACGGCTACCGGGAGGGCGAGGCGTTCTTCCCCGGCTCGCCGATCATGGTGGTGGAGGGGACGTTCGCCGAGGCCGTGCTGCTGGAGACCGTGGCCCTGTCGATACTCAACCACGACTGCGCGATCGCGGCGGCCGCCTCCCGGATGACGCAGGCGGCCGGAGACCGGCCGCTCATCGAGATGGGCTCGCGCCGCACCCACGAGTACGCCGCGGTCGCCGCCGCCAGGGCCGCCTACCTGTGCGGCTTCGCCTCCACCTCCAACCTCATGGCCGGCCACCTGTACGGCGTGCCGACCGCCGGCACCGCCGCCCACGCGTTCACCCTGCTCCACGACTCGGAGGAGGACGCCTTCCGGGCCCAGATCGACGCCCTGGGGCTCGGCACCACCCTGCTCGTGGACACCTACGACGTGGCGAAGGCCGTACGCACCGCGGTGGAACTGGCCGGGCCCGACCTCGGCGCGGTGCGCATCGACTCCGGCGACCTCGCCGTGGTGGCGGTGGAGGTGCGCCGCCTGCTCGACGAACTGGGCGCGAGCCGCACACGGATCGTCGTCACCAGCGACCTGGACGAGTTCGCGATCGCGGCGCTGGCCGCGGCGCCGGTGGACGCCTACGGCGTCGGCACCGCCCTGTCCACCGGCTCGGGACATCCGACGGCCAGCCTCGTCTACAAGCTCGTCGCCCGCGAGGACCACACGGGACGGCTCCAGCCGGTCGCCAAGGCGTCCGTCGGCAAGCCGAGCGTCGGCGGGCGCAAGTGGGCCTACCGCAGGACCAGCGGCGGCACCGCGACCGCCGAGGTCGTCACCCGCGAGCCTGTGGAGACGGAGGACCGCCCCCTGCTGGCCGAACTCGTGCGGGACGGCAAGGTCGTCGGCCGCGAGAGCCTGGAGGCCGCCCGCGACCGCCACCGGGCGACGTTGGCCGAGTTGCCATTGGAAGCGTGCAGCCTCTCCCCCGGAGACCCCGCAGTCCCTACTATCTTCAAGTGATCGCGGGGGACCGGCGCATGAGGACGACGCCGGTCCTCCGTGATCGCCACGCTGAGGATCGCCACTGTGAGGTGACCCCATGAAGACCGCGCTCGTCGTCGTGGACGTGCAGAACGACTTCTGCGAGGGCGGCAGCCTGCCGGTGGGCGGCGGCGCCGAGGTGGCCGCCGCGATCAGCCGCCACGTCCACGAGCACGCGTACGACCACGTCGTCGCCACCCGCGACTACCACGTCGATCCCGGGGCCCATTTCGCGGCCGAGCCCGACTTCGTGGACTCCTGGCCGCCGCACTGCGTGGTAGGCACCTCCGGCGCCGGCTTCCACCCGGCCTTCGACACGGCGAAGGTCGAGGAGGTCTTCAGCAAGGGCGCGCGGCAGGCGGCCTACAGCGGGTTCGAGGGCGCCACCGCGGACGGCGTGGGCCTGGCCGCCTGGCTGCGCGAGCGCGGCGTGGAGGCCGTGGACGTCGTCGGCATCGCCACCGACCACTGCGTCCGGGCCACCGCCCTCGACGCGGCGGCGAACGGCTTCGCCGTACGGGTCCTGCTGGACCTGACGGCCGGCGTGGCCCGGGAGACGACCGAGACGGCGCTCGCCCGCCTCGCCGAGGCCGGGGTGGAGCTCACCGGGGAGCCCGTCCTCCGCTCCTGACCCGCGAATCCGATCGGCCGGGCGGCCGAGCCGGGACACGCGCGCGGTCGGGACGTCAATGTCTTCACCACGAAGCGTCACGGGTGTATTACCTAGAGCGACGACTCTTCGTGGATTGGCGGCCCCGATGTTCGCGTTCCTGCTCGGCCTCAGCTGGCTCGTCCTGACCCCGGTCTGCATCTGGCTGCTCTTCGGCCGCGGTCACCGGGGCCTGCTCCGCGTCACCGGCGCGCTGACGCTGGTGGCCCTGCAGACGGCCACGATGATCATGGGGTTCACCCAGAGGTCCACCCGGTTCCCCGCCCAGACGGTCGCCGTACGCGACCCACGCGCCGCCGTCGGCGCGACGCCGACGGGCCGGCAGGCGCGCAGGCCGGGCAGGCGCCCCGAGCAGCGGCATCCGCGGCACCGTCTGCGGCACCGACACCGGCACCGAGTGGCCAGCCCGCCTGCGATTCGCGCGTCCCCAACCCCGAGGCCGTACGACTGTCGTTCCACGGCAGGGCCCTGCACGGCCTCACGGTGTACTGGCCCGCGTCGCCCGCGCAGTGCGACACGGCGACGGTGGCCGTCCACCAGGCCGGGCACCGGCTGCGCATCTGGCTGCGCGAGGGCGCGGAGGCGAGGCAGCACGAGGGAGCACGCAACGTTCCCGTACGCGTGGAGCAAGGCATGGCCTCCCTCAGCCTCCGGCTCAGCCCGGCCACCCGGCACCACCGGCGTTACGTGGCGATCAACGGCCACACCGGCGACAAGATCCCGCTGCGCTCCCGCATCTCGTAGCGCCCCCGACGAGGTCAAGAAAAGCCGGCCCGCAAATAGGGGAAGTCCGGACATGAAGCGCAGAACACGCAGCGCTCGGTGAATATTCATCCCACCGATAGCGAAGATTGCGCACCGTGTGGCCGAGGCGGCACGGAATGCGCCGCCGATTACTCACTTCCCGCCGACCTTCGAGCTGATACCAGTTGCCTCCGCGCAGTTGCAGCGCTCCCACTTCCCTCCAGCGAGCCTCGGCTACGCTGCGAGCAGCATCGGAGGACGACCCGTGAGGACACTCGAAGAACGCGTGAAGCACCTGGAGAATGAATTCATGAAGCTCAGCGTCGACTGCTATAAGCAGGCAGCAGCACACGCGTACGACGCGACGCAGCCGCATTGGGACAAAATCGACGCAATAAGCGACCGCCTGGTGCGAGTCGAGCAGATATCGGAGGAGACCAAGGCCGATGTCAACGTCCTCAAGAGGCAAATGACGGTTGTCGCCGTCCGGCTTGACCGCATCGACGGCGAGATCGGCCGACTGGATCGTCGCATCGACGGCCTGAGCGGACGTGTGGACGACCTCAGCGGACGCGTCGACACGCTGAGCGGACGCGTGGACGACCTCACCGGGCGCGTCGACACGCTGAGCGAACAGGTCACAACGCTCACCGGACGCTTCGACACCCTGACGGTGCACGTCAGCGACCTCACCGATCGGGTGGACGCGATGGCCGCGTCGAACATGCGCATGTTCGAGCTCGTCCTCGACCGGCTGGGCGCCCTGCAACACGACACCCACCAGCCGCAGCGGGTCGCGGGGGTTGAACTCTCGCAGGGGTAGTCACGCCGACCCGGGCGCGCAGGCACGCAGAGCATGACCTGCTCGCTCCGTGCCGAAGTCCGTTCGGGCCCGCAAAACAAGGGGCATCGGGGGCGGCACTGGGTGTCGCCCCCGATCACCATTGTGTCAGGTGGTGAACCCGGTGCCCTCGGTGTGTGGCGGGGTCACCTGCGCTGGGTGGCCCACTTGCGGATCATCGCGATGCGCTCGCGGACCTGCTCGGCGGTGGCCTGGGCGATGGCCGGGCCGCCGCAGGCGCGGCGCAGCTCGGCGTGGATGACGCCGTGCGGCTGGCCGGTGCGGTGGTTCCACGCGCCGACGAGGCCGTTCAGCTCCCTGCGGAGCTCGGCGAGCTGCTCGTGCGGCGCGAGGGCGGGGGCGCTGTCCTCGCTCCCCTTCTTGGTCCTGCGCTTGGCCGCCTGCTGGTCGGCCTGGCGCTTGCGCAGCAGTGAGGCCACCTGGTCGGGCTCCAACAGGCCGGGGAGGCCGATGAAGTCCTCCTCCTCGGGCGAGCCGGGCGCGGCGGCGGTGCCGAACTCGCCGCCGTCGAAGAGCACCCGGTCGAAGGTGGCCGACGCCTCCAGCGTCTGGAAGGGCAACTCGTCGCCGAGGGCGTCGGGCTGCTTCTTCTCCTGCTGGGCCTGTTCGAGGAGCATGTCGTCGAGGCCGTCCTCGTCGCGGCGGCGGCCCAGAACGTGGTCGCGCTCGGCCTCCATCTCGCCCGCGAGGCCCATCAGGACGGGCACCGAGGGCAGGAACACCGACGCGGTCTCCCCCCGCTTCCGGGCGCGGACGAAACGCCCGACCGCCTGGGCGAAGAACAGCGGGGTCGAGGTGCTCGTGGCGTAGACCCCGACGCACAGCCGGGGAATGTCGACGCCCTCGGAGACCATGCGGACCGCGACCAGCCAGCGCCGGTCGGAGGCGGCGAAGTCCTTGATCTTCTTGGACGCGCCCGGGTCGTCGGAGAGCACGACCTCGGCCCCTTCCCCGGTCACCGTGCGGATGTGCCGGGCATAGGCGCGGGCCGACTCGTGGTCGGAGGCGATGACCAGCCCGCCTGCGTCGGGAACGCCCCGCCGTACCTCGGTGAGGCGCCGGTCGGCCGCGTGGATGACCTGGCGGATCCAGTCGCCCTTCGGGTCGAGGGCGGCCCGCCACGCCTGCGAGAGCTGGTCCTTGGTCAACGGCGTGCCGAGGGTGGCGGCGATCTCGTCGCCCGCGCGCGTGCGCCACTTCATCTCCCCCGAGTACGCCAGGAAGATGACCGGGCGGACGACGCCGTCGGCCAGGGCCGGGCCGTACCCGTAGGAGTAGTCGGAGACGCTCCGCATCGCCCCCTCGCCGTCCTCGACGTAGGTGACGAAGGGGATCGGGCTCTCGTCGGACCGGAACGGCGTGCCGGTCAGCGCCAGTCGTCTGGTCGCGGGCTCGAACGCCTCGCGGACGCCGTCGCCCCACGACTTCGCGTCGCCGGCGTGGTGGATCTCGTCGAAGATCACCAGAGTCTTGCGCGCCTCGGTGCGGGCCCGGTGCAGCGCCGGGTGCATCGCGATCTGGGCGTAGGTGACCGCGACCCCGGTGTAGTCGCGCGAGGTGGCGCCCTGGCTGTTCTTGAACTCGGGGTCGATGCTGATCCCGACGCGAGCCGCGGCGTCGGCCCACTGCCGCTTGAGGTGCTCGGTGGGGGTGACGATCGTCAGCGCCCGCACGATCCCGCGGCCGAGCAGCTCGCTGGCGATCCGCAGCGCGTACGTCGTCTTGCCGGCGCCGGGGGTGGCGACGGTCAGGAAGTCGCGCGGCTCACGGCTGAAGTAGAGGTCGAAGGCCTGCTGCTGCCATGCGCGCAGCTTCGGGGCGGTGCCCCAGGCGGCTCTGTCGGGGTAGGACGGGGAGAGGTGGGACGCGGCCGAAACGCTCAACGACGCCTCCCCGAACTCATCGGAACACTGGTGTCTCTATCGGTTCGCTCCCTCACAGTGGATTCAGACTAGCCCGCCGGACCGACAAGACGTGCCGCCCACACGCAGGGTGGTCCGAAATAGCCTGGTGTGGCAATCCCCACAGCCTCAGGAACCGGGCGTGGCGTCGCGGTGCGATCCGCCCTGCCGTCGCTGCGGGCGGCGGGATCGGGACCCCGGGCCGCGCCGATGCAACCGGGACCAGGAACCAGGGTGGACGCGACGGCGAAGCGCGCCCCGAGACCCGCGCAGCGCACGAGCCCCGCTCAGAAACGGCCGGGGCGGGTGACCCGCGGAGCCCTTCGGCGTCCACAGGGCCCCGCCCCGGAAACGGTCAGTTCGCCGCGCCCACCGTCACAGACGTGTCGGGGCGCTGCAACGGCTGCTGGTCAGCGGAAGGGCGGAGGTACCGCTCGTGGTGGAGACGCTGCAGTCGGAGAAGAGGATGGCGCCGTCCGCCCTCCGCACCGTGACCCTGACCCGCCCCACGGGAATCCCGCTGCTGCTGAGGCTGGTCAGAGCGCCACCGCCGGGGACGACCGACAGAGCGGTGCTCGGCGAGGGCGCCAGGGTGATGTCGTACAGGTACCCGCCGAACACCGTCGTGAGGTCGGCCCAGCCCGTGCCGTCGTTCACGAACACGCGCCCCCTGCGCGCCGACCCGGTGAAGGTCGTCGAGGTCGTCGGAGTGACGCCGGTCGCCGCGACCGTGAACGCGGTGACGATGTTCGCGCTGTCGAGGCGCGGGTAGGGAATGAACTTGTTTTTGTCGCCGACCGGGTTCGTCGCCGCCTGTGCGGCGGGGGCGGCCTTCGTCGTGGTGGCATTCGCCGCGATCGAGCCCGACAGCCCAACCGCCGCGCAGGTCACCGCCGCCGCGGCGGACCACATCAGCAGGCGACCGGCGCCACGCGAACCAGAGGCCGAGCTGCTCCTACGAGAAATCAATTTGATTTCCCCCCATGGTGAGAATTGGTCTTTCCGGGTCACCGCGTTTTCGTGCGATGCGACACCGAAGATACCTGGCCGGTGAAACGCGGGCAGTGAGCCACTTATTGGATATCGGCAAACAGATGTTACGCCTACCTCAAAGCCGCTCCGGCGACACCGCCATCTCCCTTTTATTGCGCAGGAAGACGCCGGAGTGCCAATCAACGCGCTTATATGGATATTCAACCGGACAACCAAGGCAAAGAGCTGCACAGATAAGTCGGCCGGTTTCCCGATTCAACGGCTATGCCCGAGTAATCGCTCGTACGGAGCGAGAGACGGTTATTTCCGGATTCGAGCGACGGGCCGCCGTACGAGGGCGTGCCGGTTCGACGGCGGGCTCAGCGGGCTCCCCACATCAGGCCCTCGATCTCGGCGCGCGACTGGGGACTGTCGGGATGGGCCAGCCCGAGCAGGACCGTGCTGCCGCCTTCCGGCCGGGTCAGCAGGGTCACCCGCATGAAGGCGGGCTCGTTCACCACGTCGGTGTACTCGGCCCGTACGGCCCGCGTGTGACCCGGCCGCCCGCCGACGGTCACCGCGCGGTCGTCCAGCACCTCGACCTTGTCGCCGTGCAGCAGCAACTGCGTGTAGAGATCGCTCAGGTCGATGACGGCCGACCGCAGGTTGGGCGGGTCCACCCGGTCGCCGGGCCGGGCCATGACGGTGGCGCTGTCCCCGCGCGCGGCGACGGAGGTGAAGCCGGTCACGGGCGCGACGACGCCCTCCCGCCACTGCGGCGGCAACGTGTAGGCGACGCCGGCGATCTGGTCGTGGATCACCGTGGGAGGCGCGCTCTCGGCGCGATGCAGCACCGTGACCACCACCGCGCCGATGACGGCCGCCGAGCAGACCAGCGCGAGCCCGCCGACGAGAAGGCCCCGCAGCCACCGCGGCATCGGGCGGGGAGGCGTCTCGGGCGCGCGGTAACGGCGGGCCGAGGGGGGCAGGTCGTCCTCGGGCTCCGGGGACTCCAGGTCCAGGGACGGCCAGACCGGGCGGTCGCCCTGGCTCCGTTCTGAGACCGGCGCGCCGTACAGGCCGGTGAGGCTCTCCTCCGGGTTCCGGTCCGGCTCCCGGTACGGCCGTGAGGGCCACTGGGGGGACGCGGGCGGTGTGGACGGCCGCGGCGACCCGCCGAGGGCGCCGTACGGGCGAGTGGGGCCCTGCGTGGACGGCGCGGACTCGTCCTCGGCAGGGGGCCAGACCCGGCGGGTCCACTGGTCATCCACAAAGCCTCCCCGGGCGGCCTGGCCGGGCGCGTGGGACGGAACCGGCGAGCGACTCGGCGCTCAGGGCCGGGCGCGGGGCTTCGTGACCATGAACGCTGCTGTGGAGTTACTCACACCCGCGCCGCGACGTCAACGGCTCCGGCCCGATTCGTCATCGCCCTGTTCCTCCTGGCGGTTCCTCCCCGCCCTGTATATGGTCGACCGGGCCCTCACGGCCTTGTGCGGCGAGGCTCGGCACAGGGCTGTCCGTGATGCCGTCCGGGGTGCTGTCCGTGCCGTCCGCAGCGTCCGCGGCGGCCCCCTGGAGGCCCGCGGCGGCCTTCTGCAGCCCGGCGTCGGTTCCCTCCGGCGCGGACGGCGATAGGCGTCCCACATCTGGTGGACGCGCACGCCCTGGCCCGCGGTGAACTCGCGCATGCAGCGGTCCTGGGCGTAGTCCATGAAGTTGTGGATAGGGTCGCCGCCCGTGGCGGGGCAGGTGTCCTTCTTCGAAGGGCAGCCGTTCGTCGGGTAGGCCTCGGAGGGGGTGTCGTCCACCGAGTCGCCCGGGGCCTTGCAGCCGTTCTCGAACGTGTGCAGCAGGCCCAGCCAGTGGCCGATCTCGTGCACCGCGGTGAAGCCTCTGGCGAAGTCGCGCAGCGGGCCGCCGGGGACGCTCCGCCAGTCGATCACTACGCCGTCCAGCACGGGCTCGTCGTCGTACCAGTACGGGTACGTGGAGTAGCCGAGCACGAGCCGGCTCAGCTGCGCGATGTACAGGTTGAGCGTCTCGGGACCCCCGACCCGCAGCTTCTTCTTCATCGGCTCCTCGTAGCCGAGGGGGTCGCGGAACCAGCTCCGGTTGTCGGTGTGGGTGATGCCCTTGAGCTCGAAGCGCACGCCGGTGTCGGCTCCGCCGTACCCGCCGGAGTAGGCGGTGTTCAGCACGGCGATCTGCCGGGAGACGGCGGCGTCGGGCAGGCCGAGCGCACGGTCCCTGATGATGTGCACCCACACCGGAACGGTGATCCGCTCGACGGCCCCAGGAGCGCTCCGCCGGCCGTTCGCGGCACCCCCCGGCCGCGCTGTGTCTCCGGGCTGCGCTGTGTTCCCGGGCTGCGCGGTGTCCCCTGGCTGCGCAGTGTTCCCGGGCTGCGCGGTGTCCCCTGGCTGCGCGGTGTTTCCCGGCTGTGCCGTGCCGAGCCTGCGAGCCAGGTCGGCCGACATCCGGGCGACCTCGTCCGGCCCCGGCTCACGCGGCTCCAGGGCGTGCGTGAGCGCGCCCACCCCGTGCCGGCGCTGCGGAACGGCGTGGCGGGTGAGGCAGGCGTCCGGGCGCGAGGCCGGCGATCCACGCAGTCCGGCGCCGGTGTGACCACCGGCCGCCCGGGAGGCGGCGGACGCCGGGGCGGCGCAGGCGCCGCCCAGCGCGTAAAGGCATGCAAGGAAGACGGCGATGGGTCGCCGAACCATTCGTTCCCCCGATACGGCTGGTCAGATGGCTGACCCTAGCCGCCGGGGAGGCGATGATCCCGTATCGACACTCACTCGCCGGACGGTTCGCCCTTGGGCAACCCCTCGTAGATCTCCTTGCACTCCGGGCAGACCGGGTACTTCTTCGGGTCGCGGCTGGGCACCCAGACCTTGCCGCACAGCGCCCGCACCGGCGCGCCGGTCACGTAGCTCTCAGTGATCTTGTTCTTGTCGGCGAAGTGCGAGAAGCGCTCGTGGTCACCGTCGCCGTGCGAGAGCCGGGGTGTTACGTCGCTCTCGGGAAGAATCTTCGTGCCGCTCACGGATACCAAGTCTACTGAGCGAGGAGGCGGCCCCGGCCCGGACGCGCGTACGGCCCCCGCCGGGGTGGCGAGGGCCGTACGACAGGGACCGGACGTCAGCCCATGTGGACCGGGGCGCCCTCGGTCTTGCGGCCGGCCTTGACGAACAGGGCCAGGGCCGCCGCGACGAGGGCGACCACCGTGCTCACGACGAAGCCGAGGTGCAGGCCGTCCATGAAGGACAGGTGCGCCGCGTCGGCCAGCGTCTTGGCCACGGGCCCGGTCAGCCCGGGCGGGGCCTGGCCCACCGAGGCCAGAGCCTTCAGGCCCTCCATCTGGGCGGGCGGGACGGCGGCCGCCGCCGGACCGAGGTACCCGGGCAGCACGTCGGCCACCTTGGCGGACACGACCGCGCCCAGGATGGCGGTGCCGAGCGCGCCGCCGACCTGCATCGCGGAGTTCTGCACGCCGCCCGCGACGCCACTCAGCTCCTCCGGCGCGTTGCCCACGATGATCTCCGTGGCGCCGACGAACACCGGCGACAGGCCGAACGCGAGCAGCACGAACGGGATCGCGCTGTCGGCGAAGGCGGCCTCGACGCTCAGCCGCGACATGAGGAACATCGCGAAGGCGCTGATCACCATGCCGCCCGCGATGGTGATCTTCGGGCCGAGCTTGCCGATCAGGACGCCCGCGATGGGCGAGGCGACGATCATGCCGGCGCTCATGGGCAGCATCCGCAGGCCGGAGTCGAGCGGCGTGAGCCCGTGCACGCCCTGGAAGAAGAACGTGAGGAAGAACATCGCGCCGAACATCGCGAACGACATGAGGATCATGAGGACGGTCCCGATCGAGACGAGGCGTTGCGGAACAGGCTCAGCGGCAGCAACGGCTCGCTCGCCCTCGACTGCCAGAACAGGAACACGGCACCAACCACGACGGCGGCGGCGAGGAAGCCGAGCGTCTTGGCGTCGCCCCAGCCCCACTCGGGGGCCTTGATGATGGCCCACACCAGCGCGAACATCGCGCCGGACAGCAGCACGACGCCGAGCCAGTCGACCCGGGACAGCGTCTGGGCCCTGCTCTCCCGCAGCGCCCACAGCCCGAACGCCAGCGCCACCACGCCGACCGGCACGTTGATGAAGAACACCGACTGCCAGCTCACGTTCTCCACCAGGAGTCCGCCGACGATCGGGCCGGCCGCGCTCGACAGGCCGATGATCGCACCCCACGCGCCCATGGCCATGTTCAGCTTCTCGCCGGGGAACGCCGACCGGAGCAACGCGAGCGCGGCGGGCTGGAGCAGCGCGCCGAACAGTCCCTGCAGCACCCGCAGCGCGATCAGCACGCCGATTGAGGACGACAGGCCGATGGCGAGCGAGGTCAGCGCGAAGCCCGCGACGCCGATCAAGAAGACGCGCTTGTGCCCGAACAGGTCGCCCAGCTTGCCGGCGGTGATCAGGAAGACCGCCAGCGCGAGCAGGTAACCGCTGGTCACCCACTGCAGGTCCGCCAGCGTCGCCTTGAGTTCGACCTGGATGACCGGGTTCGCGATCGCCACGACCGTGCCGTCGAGCATGACCATGATCACGCCGAGCGAGACGGCGAGCAGCGTGAGCCATGGATGCCCCTGGCCTCGTCCTGGAGGCGCGTCGGCGTCCACCGATACGGCTTGAGTCATGGAGATTCCCCCTTAGCACCACTGTGTCGACGGGCAGTAATTTATGTCAGTCGATGACAGATGACAAATCCTTTTATCCGACATACGGTGACAACCGAGAGTTTGTGAACCGGCAGTTTCGAGGAGGTGACCGCCGTGGGTCTACGCGAACGCAAGAAGCAGCGGACGCGGGACGCCCTGATCGACGCGGCCCTCGACCTCTTCCTCACCAGGGGCTACGAGGCGACGACCGTCGACCAGATCGCCGCCGAGGTGGAGGTCTCGCCCAGGACCTTCTTCCGGTACTTCGCTTCCAAGGAGGACGTGGCGCTCTCGCTGACCGCCGACGAGCAGCGGATGCTCCTCGCGGAGCTGGCCGCACGCCCCGAGTCGGAGTCGCCGTTCACGGCGCTGTGCCAGGCGATGCGCTCGTTACTGCAGATCCTACGAGAGGCGGATGAGACGGAGGCAGGCAGGTACCTGCGTTGCCAGAAGGTCGTGCACTCCACGCCCGCCCTGCTCGCCGGGACCATGCGGCTGGTCAAGGAGAACGAGCGCAGGCTGGTCGCCGAGGTGGCCCGCAGGCTCGGAGCGGACCCGTGCGACCTTCAGCCGCAGTTCATCGTGGCCGTCTTCGTCAGCGTGGCCCTCGCCTGCTTCGACGAGCGCACGCAGGACCCCGCCGTACTGGCACGGCGGCTGGAGGACCTGCTCGCGCTGGCCGAGCGTTCCCTGTGTCCCGGCTGGGACCTGCCCGCACGCTCGGAAGCCGGCCGAGCCCGCCTCAGTCTCAGCCCCGGGCTGACGCCGCGGCACGTCCTCACATGAGCACGACGCACCCGCGCTCGCGCAGCGGGCGGACGCAGGCGGGGACCTCGTCGAACTTGATCCAGCGCAGGTCGAGCTTCTCCAGCCGCGGCAGCTCCGCCAGCCCGCCGGGCAGCCCGGTGAGACGGGTCGCCCGCAGGTCGAGGTGGGTCAGCTCGGTCAGCCGTACGACGGAGCCGGGCAGCCGTTCCAGAGGGTTGCCGCGCAGGTCCAGGTGACGCAGCGCGCGCAGCCCTCCGATCGCCTCGGGCAGCGCGGCGAGCCGGTTGTTCCTGAGGTGCAGCTCGCGCAGCCCGGTCAGGCGGCCGACGGTCTCCGGCAGCGTGGTCAGCCGGTTGTCGTGGACGCGCAACTCGTGCAGGCCGGTCATGCCGCCGATGGCCTCGGGCAGCGCGGCCAGCCGGTTCTCCGCCAGGTTGAGGTAGCCGAGCCGGTCGAGCCGTCCCAGCGAGGCGGGCACCGACGTGAACCCGTTGTCGCTCAGGTAGAGGTAGTCGGTGAGGCAGGGCAGGTCGCCGATCTCCGCCGGCACCTCGCGCAGCCGGTTGTGCCCCAGGTCGAGCATGCGCAGCTGGCGGAGGCGGCCGAGGCCGGGGGGGAAGGTCCGCGATCTCGTTCTCGGCCAGGTTGAGCGACCGCAGCCGGCTCAGCCGCCACAGCGCGTCCGGCACCGCGGTCAGCGCGTTGCGCCCCGCGCTCAGGTGTTCGAGCGAGGCGAGACGGCCCAGCTCGGGCGGGAGGGCCGTGATCCGGTTGCCGTAGAACAGCAGGACCCGCAGCCGCTCCAGGCGCCCGATCCAGCCGGGCAACGTCGTGAGCGCGTTGCCGTCGAGGTCGATGTGGCGCAGCGTCGCCATGTCGCTCACGGCGACGGGCAGCGACGGCAGCCCGGCATCGGGCGCCACCAGGGCGACGGGCACACCGCCGGCGAACCGTACGGCGCCCGGAGGCGCCCAGCCGGGTTCCGGCACGCCGAGATCGGGCATGGCAGCCGACTCTACAGACGCCCTCCGCACCCCCGCGCACCGGCCGACCGGTGAACGTTTCATCGGAATGCGGCGGCCCAGGTGAGGGCCCGCGGCGGGAGATCGTGCTGGTCCGGTGGCACACCATGCCGAACCGGTTCAGTGAGGCGCGGGCCCCTCGACGGCGGCGCGAGAGCCGTCTCCTGTACGGCCCCGGCTCCCCCTGCCTATGGTGCGTCCGGCGCTTCCATCGGTGCCGATCCCCCCACCCGAGGTACAGAATGAGAACACGTTTCATCGCCGCGGGCGCGGCGCTCCTCGCCCTCCTGATGTCGGTGATCGCGATGACCCAGAGCGCGCAGGCCGCGACCGGACTCCACGTCAGCGGCACGAAGATCCTCGAAGCCAATGGGAACCAGTTCATCATGCGGGGCACCAGCCACGCCCACACCTGGTATCCGAGCCAGACGAGCTCGTTCGCGAACATCAAGTCCCTGGGCGCGAACACGGTCCGCGTCGTGCTGAGCGGCGGCCGCTGGACGGCCAACTCGGCGAGCGACGTCGCCAACGTCATCGCACTGTGCAAGCAGAACCGGTTAATCTGCGTGCTCGAGAACCACGACACCACCGGCTACGGCGAGCAGAGCGGCGCGTACACGCTCGACCAGGCGGTCGACTACTGGGTCGGCCTCAAGAGCGTGCTGACCGGCCAGGAGAACTACGTCGTCATCAACATCGGCAACGAGCCGTACGGCAACAACAGCCCCTCCGCCTGGACCAGCGCGACCAAGAGCGCGATCAGCAGGATGCGGGCGGCCGGGTTCCAGCACCTGCTGATGGTCGACGCGCCCAACTGGGGCCAGGACTGGCAGTTCGTCATGCGTGACAACGCCGCCTCGGTCTTCGACAGCGACCCCCAGAAGAACACCGTCTTCTCGATCCACATGTACGGCGTCTTCGACACCGCGGCCGAGGTGACCGGCTACCTCCAGGCGTTCCAGACCGCCGGCCTGCCGCTGGTGATCGGCGAGTTCGGCAACATGCACTCGGACGGCGACCCCGACGAGGACACGATCATGTCGCAGGCCCAGTCGCGGGGCGTCGGCTACCTCGGCTGGTCGTGGAGCGGCAACGGCGGCGGCGTCGAATACCTCGACCAGGTGACGAACTTCAACGTCAGCCAGCTCACCTCGTGGGGCCAGCGGCTCTTCAACGGCGCCAACGGCATCAAGTCGACCGCCAAGGAGGCCACGATCTACAGCGGCCAGCCGCCGGTGAGCCCGTCCCCCAGCCCGTCCGCGTCCCCAAGCCCGTCCGCGTCCCCCAGCGTCTCGCCGAGCGCGTCCCCGAGCCCGAGCCCCAGCCCGTCCCCGAGCGGCGGCGCCAAGGGCTGCTCGGCGACGTACAAGGTCGCCAACCAGTGGGGCGGCGGCTTCCAGGGCGAGGTGACCGTCAAGGCCGGCTCCAGCGCCATCTCCGGCTGGACCGTGACCTGGACGTACGCCAACGGCCAGACGATCACCCAGGCGTGGAACGCCACGGTGACGTCGAGCGGGTCGTCGATCACCGCGAAGAACGTGAGCTACAACGGCGGCCTCGGCGCCGGAGCGTCCACCTCGTTCGGGTTCCTCGGCTCCTGGAACGGCACCAACGCGGTGCCGGCGGTGAGCTGCACCGCGAGCTGAGACGCCTCACCCACGGCCGGGCGCGCTTCCCGCGCCCGGCCTCCGCGTGTCACCGCGCGGCCCGTGCGGGGCGTGCCGGGGGAATCAGTTGAGCAGGGGGTCGTCGGGGAAGGTGGCGACCAGGGCGAGGTCCCCCTTCTGCCTGCGCAGCACGGTGCGCCACAGCGTGGCCGGGTTCGGGTGGAAGGTGTCCCCCGGCTCGGAGTCCACGACGTACCAGGCACCCTCCTGGAGCTCGTTCTCGAGCTGTCCCGCCGTCCAGCCCGCGTAGCCCGCGAAGATCCGCATCTGGGAGATCTCCCCCGCCAGGATCTCCGGGGGCGCGTCGAGGTCCACCGTGCCGAGGCGCGAGACCGCCGCCCTGCCCTGCAGCCGGCGCCAGCCCAGCGGCTCCTCGCCGCTGAGCACGACGGCGAGCGCGAGCGCGCTGTCCGTCTGCACCGGGCCGCCCTCGAACAGCACAGGAGGACCCGTGACCAGGGCGTCCCAGGAAGGTAAGACCTGGGTCACGGCGATCTCGCTGGGCCGGTTGAGCACCACACCCAAAGTGCCGCCGTCCTCGTCGTGCTCCAGGACGAGCACCACGCTACGCCGGAAGTTGGGGTCGTCGAGCAGTGGCGTCGCTACAAGCAACCCGCCGACGTAGATCGCCTCCGCCATACATCCCATCATGAGGGAGGATTGCGGATTCGTGTACGCCGACCCCGGTTTGCCGCGTCATATTACTTACCGTGACAGCGACGTCACCGCTCGGACCCGTACTAGGCCTCGGTGAAGCCGCGCGCCCTGCCGCCGGCGGACTCCCGTACGGCCGCCGCCACCGCGTTGGCCACGTCGGGGTGGAAGACGCTGGGAATGATGTAGTTGGGGCCGAGTTCCTCGCTCGAAACGACCGCGGCCAGCGCGCGGGCCGCCGCGAGGAGCATCTCCTGCGTGACGCCGTCCGCCTGGGCGTCGAGCAGGCCGCGGAACACGCCCGGGAACGCCAGCACGTTGTTGATCTGGTTGGGGTAGTCCGACCGGCCGGTGGCCACGACCGCGGCGTGCTCGCGGGCGTCGTCCGGGGAGACCTCCGGCTCGGGGTTGGCCAGCGCGAAGACCACCGCGTCCTTCGCCATGGCGGCGACGTCGTCCCCGGTGAGGATCCCCGGCGCGGAGACGCCGATGAACACGTCGGCGCCCTTGACCGCGCCGCGCAGGTCCCCGCCGTACCCCTCGCTGTTGGTGTGCTCGGCGATCCAGCGCAGCGAGTCGTCGAGGTCGTCGCGGCCGAGGTGCACCGCACCGCGGTAGTCGCAGACCACGACGTTCCGCGCCCCGGCGGCCAGCAGCAGGCGCAGGACGGCGGTGCCGGCCGCGCCGGCGCCGGCCATCGCGATCCGCACCTCGGAAAGCTCCTTGCCGACGACCTTCAGCGCGTTGGTCAGGGCGGCGAGCACGCAGATGGCGGTGCCGTGCTGGTCGTCGTGGAAGACCGGGATGTCGAGCAGCTCACGCAGCCGCCGCTCCACCTCGAAGCAGCGCGGCGCCGAGATGTCCTCCAGGTTGATGCCGCCGAAGCCGGGCGCGATGGCCCGTACGGTAGCGACGATCTCGTCCACGTCCTGGGTGTCGAGGCAGATGGGCCAGGCGTCGATGCCGGCGAACCGCTTGAACAGGGCGGCCTTGCCCTCCATCACCGGCAGCGCGGCGGCGGGGCCGATGTTGCCGAGGCCGAGGACGGCCGAGCCGTCGGTGACGACGGCGACCGAGTTCCGCTTGATCGTGAGGCGGCGGGCGTCCTCGGGGTTGCGCGCGATCGCCAGGCTGACCCGCGCCACGCCAGGCGTGTACGCCATCGACAGCTCGTCACGGTTGCGCAGGGGGACCTTCGACTGCATCTCGATCTTGCCGCCGAGGTGCATGAGGAAGGTCCGGTCGGAGACCTTGTGGATCGCGACGCCCTCGACCGCGCCGAGGCTGTCGACGATCGCCTGCACATGGTCGGCGTCCTTGGCCGCGCACGTCACGTCGATGCGGAGCTTCTCGTGACCGGCGTTGGTCACGTCGAGGGCGGTCACCACGCCGCCCGCGTTCTCCACCGCGTGGGTGAGCAGGCTGACCGCCTTGCCCCCTGCGGGCACCTCGAGGCGCACGGTGATCGAGTAGGACACGCTGGGCACGGTGGCCACGTCTATCCGCTCCTTTGCGGGGTGTTGCCTGGCCGTGCTCTCCCGGCTGCTCCAGTGGGGCGCGGCCTCCGCGTGGCGGCCACGCTCGCGCATCCGGCTGGACGGCTCATGGGTGCTATCCATCGTGCCATCCCCGGCGGGGTGTTTCAGCCCGTGCCCGTGCTGTTTCCGCCACGCGCCGTGCCCGGCCCGCGCGCCGCCGTGCCGCGGGGACCGAGGCGGGCGCGGGCGGGAACGGGTCAGAAAAGCGCGCTGGCCAGCGCCCTGCGCGCCCGCGACACCGACGGGTCGTCGGCGGGCAGGGCGTCGAACAGCCCCAGCAGGTGGACCCGCGCCTTGTCCCTGTCGGCGCCCCGGGTGCGCCGCACGAGCGCGACGAGCCGGTCGAACGCCTCGTCCACCTGGCCGTTCACCATCTCCAGGTCGGCGGCCTGGGTCTGCACGTCCACGTCGTCGGCGTTCTCGGCGGCCCGGCGCAGCACGTCGGCCGGGTCGAGGTCCTGCGTGCGCCGCAGCAGCCCGACCCCCGCGAGGCCGATCTTCGCGCCCTCGTCCGACGGCGACCTCGCCAGCAGGCGCTCGTACGCCGCGGCCGCGGCGTCCAGGTCGCCCTTCTCCACGGCCTGCTCGGCCGCCAGAAGCTCGGGGTCGACCATCGGCTCGGCGGGCTGCCCCTCGCCCGGCGCGGCCAGCTCCACGCCGAGCTGCTCGAACACCTGCGCCAACGCCTGCCGGAGCTGCGCCTCCGGCAGTGGCCCCTCGAACAGGGGCATGAGCTGCCCCTGGAAGGCCAGGTAGACGGTGGGCACCGCGCGCATCCGCAGCGCCTGGGCGAGCTGCGGGTCGGCCTCCACGTCCACCCTGGCCAGCACCCACGCGCCCGCCGCCTCCGCGGCCAGCTTCTCCATCACACCGCTGAACTGCCGGACCTGTTCGGCCCTGCTCACCGTCGCCTCGACGATCACGGGAACGCTCAGGGAGCGCTCCACCACGTCGGCGTTGAAGGTGGCCGAGGTCACCTCGATGACGTCCGCCGAGGCGGCTCCGGACGGCCCGGCGGCCTCACGCCGCGCCTGGGCCTCGAGTGCCTGCTTGCGCGCGCCGAGGTCCACGGCGCCGTAGAGCGATCCAGGTCGAGAGAACTCCGCTGCCATACCCCCAATCCTGCCGTACCCGCCCGCGTGATCCGTGCGATCCCCGCCCCCTTCCTCCGGCGATCGGGACGGGCCGGCGCCCGCCGTAGGGTGAACGACGCACAAATCGCCATATGGAGGGAGCAGGACATGGCAGTGGAACGCATCGGCCCGCCGACCGTCGCCGGTGAGCGCGAGATGCTGCGCGCCTTCCTCGACTACCACCGGGCCACGCTCGCGCTGAAGTGCGACGGCCTGTCGGACGAGGAGCTGCGCCGCAGGTCGATGCCGCCGTCGACGCTCACGCTGCTCGGCCTGGTCAGGCACATGGCCGAGGTCGAGCGCGCGTGGTTCCGCCGTGTGATCAACAAGGAGGACGTGCCGCTCGTCTGGTCGGATGAGGGCGACTACCAGGCGGCGTACGACCCGAGCGGGTCCACCGGCGCGGAGGCGTTCGCCGCGTGGCAGGCGGAGGTCGAGCACTCCCGCAGGATCGAGCGCGCGGCGGAGTCGCTCGACGTCACCGCCTACCAGCCGCGTTGGGGCGAGGAGGTCTCGCTGCGGCTGGTGATGCTGCACATGATCCACGAGTACGCCCGGCACAACGGCCACGCCGACTTCCTGCGCGAGGGCGTCGACGGGACCGTGGGCGTCTGAGCCCGGGGGCTGATCTTCAGCCGACCGGGCCCTGGACGGTCCTGCGTTCGGTACGGAAGATCAGCGTCGTCTCGAGATGGACGATCTCCGGGCGGACCAGGATGCGTTCGAGGATCAGGCGGTGCAGGTGATCGGCGTCGGGCACCGCGACGTGCACCAGGAAGTCCTGCGGACCGGCCACGTGGAACAGCGCGATCGTCTCCGGGAGCCCGAGCACGAACGCCCGCAGCGGGTCCACGAGCTGGCTCGTGTGGGGCCGCACGCGCAGCGCCAGCAGCGCCTCCAGCGGCCGTCCGAGCGCCTGGGTGTCGACCTCCGCGCGGAAGGCCGTGATCAGGCCGCGCCGGCGCAGCGACCGTACGCGTTCGAGAGCGGTGGAGGGGGCGACGCCGACCCGCTCGGCGAGGTCCTTGTTGGGCAGCCGTGCGTCCTTCTGCAACAGCTCCAGGATCTTCCTGTCGGTCGAATCCAGTTCGGTGCTCACGGCCTCTTTCCTTGGTTGATTCGGCGTATGTGGCGGATGGACGTCCGATACGGCCATCATCCCGGCATGACCCCGAATCACGCCTGGGACATCGACGACTTCGTCAACGCCGCCGAGGTGACCGTGCGGGGCCTCGCCGCGTACGTGCGGGAGAGCCAGGACGGGGCGGCGCCGGTGCTGCGCCGCAGGCCGCCCGGGGAGCTGGCCGGACGGCTCGGGCTCGCCCGCTGGATCCGGGAGGGCGGCATGACCCCGGAGAGCTACCGGGAGTGGCTGGACGCCTATCTCGCGGAGGGCACCCGACTGCACCACCCGGCGTACCTCGGCCACCAGACGGCCGCGCCGGACTTCCCCGCCGCGCTGGCCGACTTCGTCCACGGCGCGATCAACAACCCCATGGCGATCTACGAGATGGGGGCCGCGGCGGCGACGGTCGAGTTCGAGGTGCTGCGCTGGATGCTCGGCAAGGTCGGCTTCCCCGAGGGCGGCGGCGTGCTCACCCACGGCGGGTCGCTGGCCAACCTGACCGCGCTGCTCGCCGCGCGGGCCGCCGCCGCGCCGGACGCGTGGACCGAGGGCGTGCCCGGCGATCTCGCCCTCCTCGCGCCGCCGTCGGCGCACTACTCGATCACCCGGGCGGCGGCGATCCTCGGCCTCGGCGAGCGCGCGGTCGTGCCGCTCGACGTGGACGACCTGGGCAGGATCGACGTGGCCCGGCTGCCCGAGGGGCTCGACCGGGCGCGGCGGGCCGGCCGCCGGCCGATGGCCCTGGTCGCGGCCGCCTGCGCCACCGGCACCGGCTTGTACGACGATCTGCGGCCCATCGGCGAGTTCTGCGCCGAGCACGGCCTGTGGTTCCACGTGGACGGCGCGCACGGAGCCTCGGCGCTGCTCAGCGAGGCGCATCGGCACCTGCTCGACGGCGTCGAGCTGGCCGATTCCGTCATCTGGGACGCGCACAAGATGCTGCGCACCTCGGGCCTCGCGGCGGCCGTGCTCGTCCGGCGCGAGGGCGACCTGGACGCCGCGTTCCGGCAGCGGGCCAGCTACCTGTTCTACGGCGACCAGGGGTTCGACCTGATCGGCAGGACCGTGGAGTGCACCAAGGCCGCGCTCGGGCTGAAGGTCTTCCTCAATCTGGCCTGGCGGGGTGAGCACGGCCTCGGCGAGCACGTGGCGCGGCGGTACGCCACCGCCCACCGCTTCTGGGAACTGGCCCGCGAGCGGCCCGGCTTCCACTGCCCGTACGAGCCGGAGAGCAACATCGTCTGCTTCCGGTACGGCGACGGCGACCAGGCCGCTATTCGCGAGACCCTCCTGGAGGAGGGCTCCTTCCACCTGACCTCGGCCGAGCTCGGGGGCGTCCGCCACCTGCGGGTGACGGTCATGGCCCCGGCCACCGACGACAAGACCCTCGAAGCCCTCCTCGACCGCGTCGCCGCCCTGTCCCGGCTCTAGAAGGCGGCGGGTTCGGCGTAGGTGCCCCACTCCTCGCGCAGGACGTCGCAGATCTCGCCCAGCGTGGCCTCGGCCCGTACGGCCTCCAGCATGGGCGGATCACGGTTCGGCCGGCCTGGTGCACGCCGGTACGACCGGGCGTAGAGCGGGTCACACGAGCGTGGTCGTCAGCGGGAGAAAAGGTCGATGATCTCGTGGCCACGGCGGGTGCGCAGGATCCACACCTCGCGCCCTCTGCGCTCCCTGCAGATCAGCCCGGCCGCCTCCAGACGGTCGCAGTGGTAGGTGATGGCGCTCGGGACCGTACCGGCCAGCGTGGCGAGTTGACCCATGGTCGTAGGCCGGGCCAGCGACGCCAGCAGGCCGGCCCGAGCCGGCCCGAGCATGGAGGCCAGCTCCTCGGCCGCTCGGCGCGCGGGATCGGCCCCGAGCCACAGGGCGTCCGCCCGCCGGAGCGGGTAGGCAATCCAGACGTAGCCGGGCAGGTCGAGGTTGAGGATCGTGGCGTCGGGCCCGGAGAGCATGGGCACGAGCACCAGCCTGCGACGGCCGAGGTCGTACCGCGCGGGCTCCTGGTCGCTCATATAAAGGCTGCCGTCCGCGAACCTGATGCGCTCGCTGAGCGTGCCGAGGAGCGCGTCAAGCGCGCCACGCACCACCGCCGTACCGACCCGCTCGACCTCCAGGTCGAGCAGCGGCTGCGCTCGCTCCCACAGAGGCCTGATCGCGGACCAGACGTCGGAGACGGCGCTCGCGTACCCGTTCAGCCACCGGCGCGGCCGCTCGGCGGCCCACCTCCAGTGCTCGGGAACCCGCTCCGGCCCGTACGCCTGCTCCATGTCGTCGAGCAGCGCGTCCGGCCGCATGTCGAGCAGCCAGGCGATCTGGGACTCCACGGAGGCGTCCGCGACCGGCGGCAGCGGGACGATCGTGTCCGGCGCCACGGAGTGGCCGGGCACGCCGAGCGGGCGACACGCCTGCTGGCCCTCGGCGCCGACGGACTCCCGGATCCTGCGCCGCCACCGCTCCGGCAGTCCCCGCCGTCGCGCGGCCACCGCGTCCACCAACAGCGACAGCACCGACACCTGCGGCGAGACCGCGACCGAAACCTCCGGGCTGGGGCGGAGCCGCAATTCGCTCCACGTCTCCGCGCGTCGCACCTTTCCCCCGAGGCACTTCTTCCACTACGTAAAGGCACACCCTAGCCAAGCCGACCGGAGCCCTTCTGAAGTTTCAAAGATCCGTGAAACCACCGAGGACGTCGCTTGCACGTTCGTTGAAATGGCCGGGAACCCGGCCGCACACGGCCCAAGCTGACCGAACGTTGAAATCTTGTGAAAGGACAGCACATGTCTATTCGGCTCGGCGGGCGCACTGCCACGTTCGGTCTCGCGCTGGCCCTCGCCGCCTCGGCGTCGGCCGCCGTCGCCGTCCCTGCCTCAGCCGCCCCGTCCCCGGCGACGGCGGCCGCAACGAGCACGTCTATCCAGAAGGTCCGGCTCTACGAACTGACGACCAAGGGCGACCAGGGCTTCTTCTACACGGCCAACCAGGCGGAGATGGAGCAGGCCGTCACCAAGCACGGCATGCGGGTGACCCAGACGCCGCTTTACTACATCTCCCGTACGGCCTTCCCCGGTGGCAAGCCCATGTGGCGGCTCCGCTACACGATCAAGTCGTCCTACCTGGTCACTGTCTCCCCCCAGGAGCGCGACCAGTTGGTCGGATCAGGCAAGTTCGTGAACGACGGCATACTCGGATACGCGGCCGAGGACGGCTGCGCCGCCGGCACGACCAAGGTCTGGCGTCTGAGCGACGACGGCAAGTGGCGTCTGGCCGTGGAGTCGCACATGATCAGCATCGTCAACAACGAGCCCGGCTGGAAGCTCGACGGCCGGGCCTTCAACCACTTCATGTCGTGATCGCTTTCCGGCCGCCGGCTGAGCTCCGGCAGCGCGCCGGGGATGCGGCGGCGGTCCGGCCGGAGCCTGTTCCCGGGACGTCAGGGCGAAGGGCGTCCGGGACCGCCGCGTCAGAAGGCGGCGGGTTCGGAGTAGGTGCCCCACTCCTCGCGCAGGACGTCGCAGATCTCGCCCAGCGTGGCCTCGGCCCGTACGGCCTCCAGCATGGGCGGGATCATGTTGTCGTCGCCCTTGGACGCGGCCCGCAGGGCGGCCAGCGCCGCGTCGACGGCCGCCTGGTCCCGCGCGGCGCGCCGCTCGGCCAGCACCCTGCGCTGCTCCACCTCGACCTCGTGGCTGATCCGCAGGATCTCCAGCGGCTGCTCCACGGTCGCGGTGTGGCAGTTCACGCCGACGATCCGCTTGTCGCCCTTCTCCAGCTTGCGCTGGTAGTCGAAGGCCGACTCGGCGATCTCCGACATGAACCAGCCGTCCTCGATGCCCCGCAGGATGCCGGCGGTCATCGTGCCGTCGCCGCCCATCTCCCGGATCCTCGCGAAGATCTTCTCCGCCTCGGCCTCCAGCCGGTCGGTCAGCGCCTCGACGTACCAGGAGCCGCCCAGCGGGTCGACGACGTTGACGACCTCCGTCTCCTCCATGATCACCTGCTGGGTGCGCAGTGCGATCTCGGCGGCCTTCTCCGACGGCAGCGCGAGCACCTCGTCCAGCGCGTTGGTGTGCAGCGAGTTGGTGCCGCCGAGCACGGCCGCCAGCGCCTCGATGGCGGTGCGGACGACGTTGTTGTCCGGCTGCTGCGCGGTCAGCGACACCCCCGCCGTCTGGGTGTGGAAGCGCAGCCACTGCGCCTTCTCGGTGCGCGCGCCGTACACGTCGCGCATCCAGCGGGCCCAGATGCGCCGCGCGGCGCGGAACTTCGCGATCTCCTCGAAGAAGTCGATGTGCGCGTCGAAGAAGAACGACAGGCCCGGCGCGAACACGTCCACGTCCAGTCCGCGCGACAGGCCCAGCTCGACGTAGCCGAAGCCGTCCGCGAGCGTGAAGGCCAGCTCCTGCGCGGCCGTGGCCCCCGCCTCGCGGATGTGGTAGCCCGACACCGACAGCGGCTTGTACGCGGGGATCTCGGCGGCGCAGAACTCCATCAGGTCGCCGATCAGCCGCAGGTGCGGCTCGGGTGCGAACAGCCACTCCTTCTGCGCGATGTACTCCTTGAAGATGTCCGTCTGGAGCGTGCCGTTGAGCTTCCCCACCGGCACGCCCTGCCGCTCGGCCGCGACCACGTACATGCAGAAGATCGGTACGGCGGGCCCGCTGATGGTCATCGACGTGGTGACCTCGCCGAGCGGGATGCCCTCGAACAGCAGGTCCATGTCGAGGGCCGAGTCGATCGCCACACCACAGTGGCCCACCTCGCCGAGCGAGCGGGGGTCGTCGGAGTCGCGGCCCATCAGCGTCGGCATGTCGAACGCCACCGACAGGCCGCCGCCGCCGGCGCCGAGGATCATCTTGTAGCGCTCGTTGGTCTGCCTGGCGTTGCCGAACCCGGCGAACTGCCGGATGGTCCAGGGACGGCCTCGGTATCCGGTCGCGTACAGGCCCCGCGTGAAGGGGAACTCCCCCGGCCAGCCGATGCGCTCGAAGCGTGGATCATCACCGGGCGGCCCGTAGACGGGGTCCACCTCCAGCCCCGACAGGGTCCGGAACTCGCGGTCCCGTTTGAAGGCGGCGTCGTATCGCGCCTGCCAGCGGGCCCTGCCCGCCTCGATCGCCTCGGCGCTCGTCGCATCCGGCTTCATCTACCCCTCCCCGGGTCTCACTCTCCGAGAAAATACTAGGACGTCCTACTAAATTCGGCCACAGCGCTCCCCCGGCTGACCCATCGCCTCCCCGGCAGTCATGTCACACGTTGGTCGCGAATTGTCACGGACCTTTGACAGAGCCAGGAAATCTCCAAACATGGTCAGCGCCCTTGAAGTCCACACGGAGGTGGATGTGAAGCGCTTGACAGTCGTCGCCGCGACCGCGGCGATGGTGGCGGCAACCCTGGCCACACCCGCGCAGGCCGTACCGGCGGCCGCCGGGTCGGCGGCCCAGACCGAATACGTGGTTCTGTACAAGGAAGGCGCGGCAGCGGCGGACGCCCAGAAGGCGATCGAAGCGGCGGGCGGCAGCGTGATCAAGGTGAACGCCGAGGTCGGGCTGGCCACGGTCAGCACCACGAACCCCGACTTCGCGGCCGCCCTGCAGGGCGCCGCCGTCATCGAAGGGGTCGCCCGCAACCGCGTGATCGGCAGCGCGCCGGACGACGCGAAGGCGTCCGCCGCCGTGAAGAAGGCCGTGGAGAAGGCGGCCAAGAGCAAGGCCGTGGAGAAGGAGGGCCGGGGCGGCGCCACGGGCCCCAAGTGGGGTCGCAACGTCAAGGACGAGCCGCTCGCCGACCTCCAGTGGGACATGAAGCAGATCCACGCGGACCAGGCGCACAGGTTCGAGCAGGGGGACAAGGGCGTCCTCGTCGGCATCCTCGACACCGGCGTCGACGGCTCGCACCCCGACATCGCGCCGAACTTCGACCGGAGGCTGAGCCGGAACTTCACCGTCGACCTGCCCGCCGACGCAAACGGCACCGTGATCGACGGGCCGTGCGAGGAGGACCCCGACGGCTCCTGCACCGACCCGAACGACGTGGACGAGGACGGCCACGGCACCCACGTCGCCTCGTCGATCGCCGCGCCCATCAACAAGCTGGGCATCTCGGGCGTCGCGCCGAAGGTGACGATCGTGAACCTGCGGGCCGGCCAGGACTCGGGCTACTTCTTCCTCCAGCCCACCGTCGACGCCCTCACCTACGCGGGCGACATCGGCGTCGACGTGGTCAACATGAGCTACTACATCGACCCGTGGCTGTTCAACTGCGCCGACAACCCGGCCGACAGCCCCGAGGAGCAGGCCCAGCAGCGGCTGTACATCGCCGCCACCCAGCGGGCGATCGACTACGCCCACGCGCGCGGCGTGACGCTCGTCAGCGCGGCGGGCAACGAGGCGATCGACTACACGAAGACGAACGTCGACAGCGGCAGCCCCGACTACGCCACCTTCCCCGGCCAGCAGACGGAGCGGACCCGGACCATTCCCCCGTCCTGCGTCTCGCTGCCGAACGAGTCCGAGCACGTGATCGCGGTCTCCTCGACCGGGATCAGCAAGCGGAAGGCCTACTACTCGAGCTACGGCAACGGCTACATCGACGTGGCCTCGCCCGGTGGCGACGTCTACGACACCCCCGGCAACACGAGGGACATCACCAAGGCCACGCTCTCGGCCTATCCCAAGGCGCTCGCCGTCGCCAACGGCGAGATCGACGAGAACGGCGACCCGACGGTGCCGCATGTGGTGAAGGACTGCAAGGGCTCTGTCTGCGCCTACTACCAGTACCTGCAGGGCACCTCGATGGCCTCGCCGCGCGCGGCCGGGGTCGCGGCGCTGATCGTCAGCCGGTACGGCCAGCGCGACCGCGCCCGCGGCGGCCTCACGATGGACCCGGACAAGGTGGAGGCGATCCTCAAGGGCACGGCCACCAGGACGGCCTGCCCGAACCCGCCCGCCTACACCTACACCCGCCATCTGCCGGACGGCACCACGGCGACCGCCACGCACACCTGTGAGGGCACCGCCGACAACAACGGCTTCTACGGCAGGGGCATCGTCGACGCCCTGCGCGCCGTCGGCCGCTGAACTGAGCTGAGCTGACCCCGAATGGCGCACCCGTGCGCCTGAGCTCACCGGAGTAGGCGCACGTGCGCCTACTCCGGCCGGTGACGCACCCGTGCGGTGGTGCGTCACCGGCCCGCCCGGGCGGCGCGGATCAGGAACCGCCGAGATAGGCGAGGACCGCGGCGACCCGGCGGTGGATGTCCGGGCTGGCCTCCAGCCCGAGCTTCAGGAAGATCGAGTTCACGTTCTTCTCCACTGCGGAGATCGACAGGGACAGCGCCCGCGCGATGCCGCCGTTGGACCTGCCGCGCGCCATCTCACGCAGCACGTCACGCTCCCGGGGCGTGAACGCCTCCCGCTCTCCCCGTACGGCGCGGCGCGCCAGCAGCCCCTCCACCACCTTGGGATCGATGACCGAGCCGCCCGCGGCGACCGAGCGGATCGCGCCGAGCAGTTCGTCGAGGTCCCCCACCCGGTCCTTCAGCAGGTACGCGAGACCCTCGGTGCCGCCCCTGAACAGCTCGAAGGCGTAGATCGAGTCGGCGAACTGCGACAGCACGACGACGCCGACGCGGGCATCGGCCGCGCGGATCCGGTGGGCGGCGTCGATCCCCTCGAACCCCTGCCGCCACCCCTCGGCCGGCATGCGGATGTCGGTGACGACCACGTCGGGACCGAGCCGCCTGGCCGCGTCGACCAGTTCCGCCGCGCCCCCCAGCGCTCCGACCACCGCGACCTCCCCCGAGCTCTCCAGCAACTGCCGGGTGCCCTCCCGTACGAGGTAGTGGTCGTCGGCGACCAGGGCGCGCAGCCTGCGCGGTTCCCTGTCGGCGGGCCCGGCAGCGGGCCCGGTAACGGGACCTTCAGTCATTGGCGGTCACCCAGGCGCGCACCCGCGTTCCCTCTCCGGGGCCGGCCGTCGTCTCGAGCCCTCCGCCGAGCGCCGCCATGCGGTCGGCCAGCGTGGCCAGTCCGCGGCGTGGCACCTCCCGGGGGTCGAATCCCGCCCCATCGTCGGTCACGGACGCCTGAAGCCTGCCGGCGTCGTGCCAGAGCCGCACCTCGATCCGCGACGCCCCCGCGTGCTTGAGCGCGTTGGCGATCGCCTCGCTGACCACGAAATACATCGCTCCCTCGATCTCGTCCGGGAACCTGCGGGTGCGCAGGGCCGGATCGGCCGTCACGGTGGTCGCGACCGGCAGGCCCGAGCATCGCCCCTCGACGGCCTCCACCAGCCCGCCCTGGCTCAGCACGGAGGGATGGATGCCGGCCGCGAGGTCCCGCAGGTCCGCCAGCGCCTGGCGGGCCTGTTCCCGCAGCAGGGCCAGGGACTCGGCCCCGCCGCCGGTCGCGCGGGCCAGCTCCAGCCCCGCGATCAGCGCCACGAGCTGCTGCTGCACGCCGTCGTGGATGTTGCGCTCGATCCGCCGCCGCTCGGCCTCCTGGGCGTTCACCAGCCGGGCGGCGAGCGCCGCGCTGCGGATCGCGAGCCCGACCGGCACGGCCAGGGCCGCGAGCAGCCGCCGGTCGTCGCGGGTCAGCCGCCCGGCCGCTCTGGGCCCGCAACTGATGCGCCCCAGCCCGGCCGGGACGGTGAGCACGGCGTCGCCCCGCTCCTCCCCCGCCACGACGCGGGTGCCGTCCGCGAGCTCGACGGCGGCCCAGCGGACGTCCAGTCCCGCCCGCACCGCCTCCGCCAGCCGGCCGAGCTGCTCGACCGGCTCGGCCTCCTCCAGATCCGGTCCGAGGCGGGACAGCAGTTCGTCGACCGTCGGGCGGACGTCGAACACGAGGTACAGACGCGAGCCCCTGACGCCGACCCGGATGTCGAGCAGGTCGTGCCGCAGCACGGCGGCGCCGATGGCGGCCGGCAGCGCCCCACCAGGCCCAGCACCCCGACGACGTCGGCGGCGTCGTGCGGTTCCGACGCTCCCGAAAACATGATCACGACGAAGGCGCCGAGGTTGGCCAGCAGGCCCGCCACCATCCAGCCCAGCCGGCCCCGCTCGGGCGGACGGCTGTGCCGCAGACGGAGGAGAAGGCCGCCCAGCACCACCAGCGCCAGCAGGAAGGCGGCCAGCTGCCCGGCCGTCGCCAGCAGCACGGCGACGAGGCCGAGCGGTCCCCGCAGCCCGAGAGGGTTGGCGTGCACGACCTCGTCCGGATAACCGCCTGGCATGAACAGCACGCCCAGCCAGTGCGCGGCGATCGCCACGGCCGCCGCGACCGCGACGACGCGCCAGCGCCGTGACGGCAGCCTCCCGTCGGGGAACAGGAGCGGCACCAACACCCACGACAGGCCGTAGAAGACCGGGAACGCCGAGCTCAGCACGGCGCCGACGACGATCGGCCAGTACGGATCAGGACCGAGCCGGAGCAGCAGGCCGATACCGAGCCCGCCCAGCCCGAGACAGTCCGCGGCCGCCAGCAGCAGCCAGCCGTAGGCGTTGTCCGGCCGCCGGGCCGCGATCAACCAGCCGAGGGCGGGCAGGAGCAGGGCGATCGCCATGAACGCCCACTGCGACGCGGGGGCCGGCAGCCCCGTCTCGAGCAACGCGCCGGCCACGATCCCGGCGGCGGCGACGGCGGCCATGCCCGCCGCGAGCGGCCGGACCGCTGCCGTGGACTTCATGGCAGGCATCCTGACGGGCGCGCGCGTCCACCGTCTATGAGGTTGTCCTCACATTCGGTGCGGCTCCCCGCAGCCCGCAAGCCGGGGGCCCGCCGGATACCGGGACCGCGCAGTGATCTTTAGCGTGAGATCACGTGGACGCCCACCGCCGCGGCGAACCGCCGACGGCCCCGCACCCGGGCGCCGGATTCCCTACCTCGAAGGAGCTCTCTCGTGCCGATCGCGCCGAGATCCATGCGCAGCAGGACGATTCCCCTCATGAGCGCGGCGCTCGCGCTCGCCGCGGCGACCACCGCCGCCCCCGCCGCCGCGGCTCCCGCCGCCGTCAGCGCCGGTGCGACGCTCGCGGCGCCCACCCCCGCAGCCACACCGGACATTCCGAACTCACCGGTGGGCGAGCAGCTTCGCTGGCTCCTGGCGGCGGCCGCCGCCCTCCCGATCCCCGAGGACCAGATCAGGGCACACTTCAGCACCGGCTTCCTCACGCAGGTCCCCCCGGCTCAGGTCAACGAGGTCCTGAAAAGCCTGGGCGGCCTGCGGCTCGAGTCGCTGACCCAGGTCACGCCCACCGCCCTCTCCGGGGTGGTCACGACCGCCCAGGGACGTCTCCAGCTCTCCCTGTCCGTCGACGGCCACGGGAGGATCGACACCCTCCTGTTCGGCCTGGAGCAGCGCGAGGCGCCGCGGAGCTGGGCCGAGCTGGACAAGCGCCTGCGTGCGCTCGCCCCCCGGGTGGGGTTCCTGGCGGCCGAGGTGCGCGGAGACGGCAGATGCCGTACCGTGCACGCCCTCGCGCCCACCACCCCACGGCCGCTCGGTTCGATGTTCAAGCTGTACGTGCTGGGCGCGACGGCCGAGCAGGTCAAGAAGGGCCGGCTCTCCTGGGACACGTCCCTGACCATACGGCCCGAGCTGAAGAGCCTGCCCAGCGGCACGCTCCAGGACCGTCCGGACAACAGCACGGTCTCCGTACGGGAGGCGGCCAAGCTGATGATCTCGATCAGCGACAACACGGGCGCCGACCTGCTGATCGACAAGGTCGGCCGCGCCCGCGTGGAGGCGCAGGTGGGGCGGTGGTCCGGTCACGCGGCGCTGAACCGGCCGTTCCTCACGACCAGGGAGCTCTTCCTTCTCAAGGGCGCGGACTACCCCCGCCTCGCGAAGAAGTACCTGTCGCTCGACCGCTCCGGGCGGTACCGCTATCTGGCCACCACCGTCGCGCGTACGCCCCTGACCGAGGTGAAGCCGTGGAGCAAGCCCAGGGACCTCGACAGGCTGGAGTGGTTCGCCTCGCCCGGGGACGTCTGCCGCGCCTTCTCGGGCCTGTCGGCGCTGAACACGCCACCCCTCAGCGAGGTCATGTCGGCCAACGACGCCGGGCTGGGGCTCGATGCCAAGGCCTGGCCCACCGTCTGGTACAAGGGCGGCTCCGAGCCCGGCGTGCTCACCATGGGCTTCCTCGCCCGTGACGCCGGGGGCAGGACGTACGTGGTGACCGTGCTCACCAGCGACCCCCGCACCGCACTGGACGAGACCACGGCCGCGCCCGAACTGCTGGCCCTCGCCCGGGGCTCGTTCGCGATGCTGGCCCGCGTCTGATTCTCGGGCCGCGTCAGGAACTGAAGTCGCCCGCGGCGACGCGCAGGGTCCTGAGCAGGCCGAACATCTCGTCCAGCTCGGCCTCGTCGTACATGCCCATGCAGAAACCCGCGTTCATCAGATCGGCCGTGGCCCGCCGCACGATGTCCCGGCCCTCGTCGGTGATCTCGGCGAGCACGCCGCGGCCGTCGCGCGGGTTGCGCATGCGGCGGACCAGGCCGGCCCGTTCGAGGCGGTCCACGGTGTTGGTCACGCTCGTCGGGTGCACCATCAGCCGCTCGCCGATCTTCGACAGCGGCAGCGACCCGGCCCGGCTGAACGTGAGCAGCACGAGCGCCTCATACCTGGCGAAGGTCAGGTCGTACGGCTTGAGCAGCGTGTCCAGTTGCGCCAGCAGGATCTGGTGGGCTCTCATGATCGAAGTCACGGCGGCCATGGCGGACGACGGCCCGAACGTCGAACGCCAGGTCTCGGCCGCCCGCTCGATCGGATCGAACGGGAGCTTGAGCGGCCGGGGGCCACCCGTGGGCGGCGGCTCTGAGCTGGGCGGAACGGACACAGCGATATACGGTAGCGCGACGTCCGCCAAGATCGATCGGCGCACCGAGCGTAACCGGATTCATTCCTTGACCCCAGAACTCCCCCCGTACGGGTCACGCTCCGTTATGGTTGCCACGTCGAAAGGTGAGGCGGCGGCAAACCCGGCGGCACGGGGAACCCCGTCTGCTAGAGGACGTCTCGCGGACGGGGGTCCGCGGGGGACGCGTCCGACGGCGGGCGAGGCGAGGCCGGCCGGCGAACCAGCGCCACGGGGAACGGCGTGGGTTCGCGCACCGCTCACACAGACACGGGGGGAGATTCTCAATGGACAGCATCGCTGTCCCGGCGCCGCATGCGCGCCGGACTTCGGCGGCGTGGCCGGGGGCCGCGCCCTGCTGTGGGTGAGCATAGGGGCGGTTCACGCGGTGAGCTGAGACACGGCGCGCTGGTCGCGGCGACCGTGCTGTTCGTGCTCGCGCTCGTCGCCGCGTGGAGCGTCCTCATTCCCGGTTTCATGGACTGGGACGACATAGTGGCGGCCGTCATCGGCTCGCTGCGCCTGACGGGGCCGCTCGGAGCCGCGTTCGCGGCCTGGGTCGCGTTCCGGAGGCGCCGCGCCGAGAAGGGCCGTGTCCTGACGCCGTGGCGGGCCGTCAAGGCGCCGTTGTCGATCATCGCAGTCGTCACCGGCTCCTTCGGGGCCACCGTGCTGCTGCTCGGGCTGCGCGCCGCGCTGACCGGGCAGGGCGGGCCGCTGCTGCCCGGCGGTCTCGCGATGTCCGTCGCCGGGCTGGGGCTGTACGTCGTGATCGGCTGGATCCTGGGCTGGCTCGTGCCGGTCGTCGTCGTCCCGCTGATCGCGGGAGCCGGCACGTTCGGGCTGTTCACCTGGCTGGCCACCGGGCCCAACTGGGCCGACCGGCTCGCGCCCGCCACCGGCGAGCCGTACGACCTGCTCTCCGGCGTCAGCGAGACCGCCTACGCGGACCAGACGCTGTGGCTGCTGGGCCTCAGCACCGCGCTGCTCCTCGGATGGGTGGCCCTGGTGACCCGGCGCACGCTGGCGCTGGCCGCCGCGGTGATCGCCGTGCTGGCCGCCGGGACCGGCGCGGCCCGGCTCGTCACCGTGCCGCGGACGATGCCGGTGAGCGAACGCCTCGTCTGCCAGGAGTGGCCGATCAGCGTCTGCGTGCATCCGGCGTTGCGCGGGGGCCTGGCCGAGCTCGCCATCGTGTTCACCAGGCTCGCCATGAAGCTGGCCGGCACGCCGGCCGCCTTCAACAGGGTCGAGCAACGGGCGTACGGCGAGGAGGACTCCGTGGGGCCGGGAATGGTCGTCGTGCACATCGACGACCTCGGGCCGGGGTACGCCCAGCGGGCGGCCGCCGAGTTCCTCGACCGCCTGGCCCGCCCCTGCCCGGGAACCGTGGCCGCGGGTTACCGGGCCATCGTCGTCGCCTGGCTGCGGGATGTCTCGCTGCCCAGCGGACCGTTGCGCGAGCACCACCAGGCGGCCTTCTGGTTCTCCGAACTGAGCGACGAGCAGCGGCACGACTGGCTGCGCATGTTCTACTCCGACTTCGTCTCCTGCGGCCTGCAGGCCAAGCACTTCGGTGGCGGCACCCGGATCGCCGACCCCGTCGCGTCCGCCTATCCGATGAACCCCACTCCCGCGTACACGCCGGACTACCCGGTCGAGCCGACCCCTGCGGGTACGGCCGTCGCCACCGGCCTGCCGGCCCGGCCCGACTCCGGCTGGGATCGGGGGCACGGACCCGCGCGGCGGCGAGACCGGTCCGGGATGGACCGGCCCGAGCCCGTCCGCCCCCGTGTGGCCGTCCCCCGCCGCGAGCCCCCGCGGGCCGGGATCCGGTGGGTCAGGGCCCGTGGGGTCAGGGTCCGACGGGGCGGGGCCCGATGGGCCAGGGTCCGATGGGCCAGGGTCCGATGGGGCAGGGCCCGATGGGCCGCCCGGGTTATCCGGGTCCGTGGGACAGGCCGAACGGCGAAGGGGCGCGGAGAGGCGGCCCCTGGGCTCCCGGTCCGGGACGGTCGCCGCACCCCTGGCGGCCCGGCAGGACCGGCAGGCCCGGTGACACCGCGTCCCCGGACCGGCCGGGTGCGCCCGGCGGGCCGGAACGGCCTGGCGCGCGAGCCCCTCACCCGCCCAGGACCGGCCCG